>JBDLIQ010000013.1:0-53634 GCA_039714775.1 Bacteroidota bacterium | reverse complement strand
CTGGCGGTCGCCTTTGTCGCCACGGTCACCACGCTCGTTGCGATCGCCTTTGTCGCCCTTGTCATATGGCTTGCGCTGGTGGTGTTGGGGCCTCTCGCCCGGTGACTTCGGTTTATGCTCCTGCTCTTTTTTGGTTTCAGGCACGGCTTTTACCTCTGAAGCTTTTTCTGAACCAGGTGCTCTTTCTGAAGCATGTGCCCTTTCTGAAGCATTAGCTGCCCTTTCCTGCTCGGGTTTCTTCTCTTTCTTTGGCCTCCCCGGCTTTCTTTTTGGCTGAGCAGTATCTTCAGCTGGCTTGGGGGTGGCTTTCTCTTTCCTGGGTCCCTCTTTTCTGGGTCCCTCTTTTCTGGAAGACTCCTTTTTGGGACCCTCCTTTTTTGCTGCCTTGCTTTCAGAAACCGCAATGGCCTGGGCATCCAGGATCTTATAAATCAAATCCTGTTTCTTAAAAGACTCAACTCGCTTAATTTTCAAGCCCTTAGCAACATCTCTTAACTCAGAGAGAAGCTTCTTATTCAATTCAAGAATGTCAAACATATAGTATGGTAATTAAGTATAATCCTGTCCGGATAGATGGGTTTTCAGATTCGCTGAAAATAAAAAGAATGGAACAATTGTTCGATAGAATGGAATTCTGGTGCAATATTACAGGAATTCTGGTGAACTACCAAAAATAAATGGGATCAAAAAGCCTTCGGTTTGGTATCATGAATAGTTTATCTATATTTAAGTTCCTTTGACGCAACCTGAAAAATTGCAACAAAATCGAGGTTCTTTACGTATAACGAATCCCAACAAGGCACTGAATGAGACAGCTTAAGATCATCAAGCAGGTTACCAACCGAGAGACCCCGTCCCTTGATAAGTACCTTCATGAGATCGGCAAAGTGGACCTGATCAGTGCTGAAGAGGAGGTGGAACTGGCCAGGATGATCCGCAAGGGAGATGGTGAAGCCATGGAGAAGCTGATCAAAGCCAACCTCCGGTTTGTAGTCTCTGTCTCCAAACAGTACCAGAACCAGGGACTGAGCCTGCCTGACCTGATTAATGAAGGGAACCTGGGACTGATTAAAGCAGCTCAGCGTTTCGACGAGACAAGGGGATTCAAATTTATCAGCTATGCAGTATGGTGGATCAGGCAATCGATCCTTCAGGCACTGGCAGAACAGGCCAGGATCGTCAGACTTCCTCTGAATAAGATCGGTTCCATCAACAAGATCAATAAGACTTTTGCAGAACTGGAGCAGAAATTCGAGCGGGAACCCACCATTCTTGAGATTGCCCAGACCCTGGAGCTGGCTCCGGAAGATGTGAAGGAGGCGATCCGAAGCTCAGGGCGCCATGTCTCAATGGATGCCCCCCTGCAAAACGGGGAGGACGGGAACATGTACGATGTGCTGCTCAATGCGGAGACCCCGACACCAGACAGGGGCCTGTTGAATGACTCGCTGCGCAAAGAGATAGAACGGGCACTGGGCACCCTTACATACAGGGAGGCCAGCATCGTCAGGCTCTATTTCGGCCTCAACGGAAAACACCCCCATACACTGGAGGAGATTGGTGAAGAGTTTAACCTCACCAGAGAGCGGGTGAGGCAGATCAAGGAGAAAGCGATCAAACGGCTGAAGCACACCACCCGAAGTAAGATCCTGAAGAGCTACCTGGGTTAAGTGATTCTCCCCCGGCAATTAATCCTTCCTGATAATATTCCCGGCACTGGACTCACTGGAGTGAATCACATCTGCACCACCCCTATAGTAGATACTCCCGGCACTTGAAGCGCTCATGGAAAGTTCCTTTGTGGCATGGACCCTGGCATCCCCGGCACTGGAAACACTCACATCCACCTTCTCCGCCACCAGATCATAAGCATCCAGGTCCCCGGCACTGCTCAGAGAGGCGTCAAGCTCCCCTGCGCTTCCCGAAAGGCGGGCATTACCGCTGGAGCTAATGTCAAGGTCGATTCGATCGGCCTCAACCTCCAGCAGCATGTCTCCAGCGCTGCTGATATTCAGTCTCAGATCACCACAATGAAAAAGTGTCTGCCCTTCGCAATCCCCGGCACTGCTTATTATTAGTGTTTCGAGACCGGGCAGGGTCACATGAACCCTTTTCGATCTGGCATTCCTGATGTTCACCCGGTCGATGGTCCCCACCTCCAGCATCTCTCCCCGCAACTCTGTCTCAATCACCTCCTGCAGGTTCTCATCGGCCTCAACAACCACTTCAAATGTCTCTCCTTCACTCAGGAGCACATCAATCCCTGAACTTACATGGATCCCGGTGAACCCCGAAATATCCCTGGACTCCTCGGTCACATTCCCATTTCCGTTAATATAATTTCCTCCCCCGCTGATTACACAGGATGTTGTAAACAGGGCAAGAAGCAGGATTGTCAATGGTGCTGAAGCTTTCATCATCTTTCTGGTGTTTTGTGGTTACCCTGGTTTCGACCAGGTATCTATATAAGACGATCCGTAAACCAAATTGTTACACCACCTCCGGATCCGGTCTTTGCAAAATCCTTCAATTCACTTCTCTCTCTACCGATCAGGATTACTCAATCACCACCTTAGTCCACCTCCAGCACAAGCCCCTTCAGGTACTCCCCCTCGGGGTGATAGAGGCTTACGGGGTGATCGGCCGGCTGGGTCATCTGGTGAAGGATCCGCACATTGCGCTTTGCATTGGCGGCTGCCACAAAGACCGATCGCCGGAAGTTCTCTCTGCTTACGGCCTGTGAACAGCTGAAGGTAAAGAGGATGCCTCCCGGGGCAATCTGCTCAAGCGCCCTTTGGTTAAGTCGTTTATAACCCTGAAGGGCATTATTCAGCACCCGCTGGTGCTTTGCAAATGCCGGCGGGTCCAGGATGATCAGGTCGTAGCGCTCCTTCATCTCCCCGAAATAGCTGAAGGCATCCACAGCGTAGGCCTCGTGATTCGAATTTGAAGGGAAATTCATCTCCATGTTCTCGCGTGTCAGGTCGATCGCCTTCCCTGAACTGTCCACACTGTGAACCAGTGTGGCACCACCTCCCAGGGCATAGACACTGAACCCGCCTGTATAACCGAACATGTTCAGCACCTTCCGGTCCCGTGACCACTCTCCAAGCAGTTTACGGTTCTCGCGCTGGTCAACAAAGAAACCGGTTTTCTGACCCTCGGTCCAGTTCACATTGAACCGGAAACCATGTTCAACAACCTCTCCCCTGGCCATATCGCCCATCACAAATCCGGACCTCTGGTCGATCCCCGGTTTTTCGGGAAGTGTGGAGTTGCTCTTATTATATATGGTATGGATCTCCGCCTCTGTCACCTTCAAAAGGGCATCCCGGATGGCATCCATCTTCTTATACATGCCAATGGAGTGCATCTGAATAACCGCTGCTCCGGCATAATAGTCGATAATCAGTCCCGGCATGCCATCCCCCTCGGCATTGATCCATCTGAATACATTGGTATTGGGATCCGCAACAAGCCCCAGCTTCTCCCTCCGCTGCCATGCAGCACGGATCCGTCCGTCCCAGAACGCCTGGTCCACATCCACCCGGTCAAAACTCAGTACCCTTATGGCAATGGAACCATCCTGGTAATGGCCCGAGGCCAGGTACTCATCCTTGTTGTCGTATACATCCACCACATCTCCCTCCCTGGCGGGTCCGTGGATCTTCTTAATGGCTCCTGAAAATACCCAGGGATGGTACCGCCGCAGTGACTGGTCCTTCCCTGATTTAAGTACGATCTTTGTTCTCTCGCCCATGTCAGTTCGATAAGGTATTTCTCAATGTATTGTATATCTCAAGGCAGACCCATGCGTCGGTGGCTGCGTACCGCAACTGTGCCTCCGTAAGAAGATCTGCGTCCCAGTTGGATACCTGCTGGGATTTGGAGATGCGTTTTCCCAGTACTATGGCACTCAGTTTCTTCAATCCCTTCTCCCCGATCCGGAATGCTTCCACATATCGTTGCAGATCGAGGAATCCTCCCGGTTCAAATTTAAAGTCGGCCCGCATCCTGCGTATGTCATCGGTGAGTCCTGTCCCCACCTTGATTACCTGGTCGTTTGAGAGGATATCCAGCAGTTTTTTCGGATAGCCCAGCCTGCTTACCCTGATCAGCCAGGCATGTTCTTTGGTGGATAACTGAATAATGGAGGTGGGATAGACCTTCCCCTTCTTAAACGAGGGCCTTGTCTCGGTATCAAATCCAAGAACCGGATGAGCCGCAATGATATCAATTTCAGCCTCAAAATCGGCTTCCGACTGAATCAGTGTGATGGGACCTTCGAACTGGATCAATGCCAGCTGCGACACCTCCTCTTTGGTAATTTCGTTTTGATACTTTTTCATTGTGCTGTAGGATCGGTCCCCTCTACAAAGAGGTCATGAAGTGCAGAGAGGGAGCGGAGCAGCTTCTTCCCCCAGTGTTCGGCAAAACGCTCCCTCAGCTCCCAGGCAGCATCATTCATAAATTCCTCTATACCACGACTATAGATTGTGGTGAAATCCCGAAGCTCCTGGTAGACATCCGCAAGATCTTCAGAAATGGTATGTGTAACCAGTTCGAACCGGTCAAATTCATTCTCTTCGGCAGGACGGATAATCTCGTTGTAGGGTCCCAACAGCTGCGCGATCCGCTGGAACAGCAGGGACCACTCCTCCTCTGTTACGGTAGCCTCTCCTTCCGATTCGGATGTGGGCTCTGTCTCCCCCACCTTCAGCATGGCCGAATAGACCGTGGAGAGATGGCCGATCGCCTCCGAAATAAATGCTTTCCCTTCGGTTCCCTGAAGTCCTTCGAGGAATGTGGCGGTTTCATTGGCTGCCTTCACCAGTGCCACCACCTCTTCGGAATAGACAAACAGGTGGGTTTGCGGATTCTCTTCTTGCATGCCGCAAAGATAATCAAAAGGCTAACCTGATCAATTAACTTCGGTGAGCTCTCCTATTTCAAACCAATCCTGAGGTCTTTTCCCCGCACCAGCACCCCTTCATCAACCAGTTGTTCGATGACACCTATCACAGTTTCCGGCTCACCCCCCGATCGCTCTACCAGGGACTCAACATCCCTGCTTCCCTCCTGAAGGATGGTTTCAACCGCTTTGCGAATGGTTTCAAATTCCTTCCCGCCTGACTTTACCGGCTTCTTTCCCACACATACATCGCACCTGCCACAGCGTGGGGTGTTAATCTGACCAAAATAGCCAAGCAGGAACTGGTTCCGGCAAAGGGTTTCAGAGCTGGCATACCGGATCATCTCCCTGATCCGCCTTTTGTAACGCTCTTTTCTGAAATTATAACGTTCGGGCGAGATCAGCAGGTTCTTCTCCTGGAGCCGCTCCTCGGTGAAGGTTACCAGGGGAACATTCTTCCTGGGGATATAATGGATAATTTTCCTGGCGGAGAGGGCCTTCAAAAAATCATAAACCTTCTGCGATTTCAATCCCGAACGCCTGGCCAGGGTTGTTTCATCGATCTTTACATAACCGGAGAACAGGCCGGTATAGGTGCGGAGAATCAGTTTGATGAAGGCGTCAAACTCTGCGTTTTTCACCTGGAAGCCATAGAGATCGTCCCGTCCGGTCCGGAACATGATGCGTGACGGATTGTGAAATGCTTCTGTCAGGACAATGTACCCCTCCCTGGCAAGGATGCTCAATGCGCTATGGGCCACCAGGGAATTGAACCGGTAACGGTGCAGAAACTCTCCGAATTCGAAATCGTACTGCTGTCCCTTGCCGCTGCCCACTGGCACCTGCAGGAAGTTGCAAAGGGCCAGGTAGACCTGGCGGATTTTAGGTATGCCGGGGAAATTGACATCAATTCGTTGTCCTGCCAGCTTTTCATCGGCGGGACTGAACAGGAGGATGGACCACGATTTCTCGCCGTCCCTGCCTGCCCTGCCTGCCTCCTGAAAATAGGCTTCGGGGTTGTCGGGAAGATCCACATGGATAACAAACCTCACATCAGGTTTATCAATCCCCATCCCGAAAGCATTGGTGGCCACCATTACCCGGAAAACATTACCGGTCCACTCCTGCTGCCGTGCATCCCGCTCCTCCTGTCTGAGTCCGGCATGGTAATAGCCGGAGGTGATTCCAGCATCCTTCAGGAGCTGCGAAAACTCCCGGCACTTCTTCCTGCTGCGGGTATATACAATTCCGCAACCATCCAGGTTTTTGATGATCCGGGTGAGCTCCCTGGTCTTATTTTCAGTTCGCCTTACCACATAGGCCAGGTTTTCGCGGTCAAAACTCTTGCTGAGCAGGTTTTTCTTCCGGAAACCGAGCTGTTCCTGGATGTCATCACACACTTCCGGGGTGGCTGTAGCGGTGAGGGCCAGCACAGGGACATCCTCCATAATTTCTCTCACGGTACTGATCTCCAGGTATGAGGGCCTGAAATCATACCCCCACTGTGAAATGCAATGGGCCTCATCCACGGCCAGCAGGTTCACATTCATATCCTTCACACGGGTCAGAAACAGTTCGGTCCTCAACCGCTCCGGGGAGACATAGAGAAATTTGAAATCGCCAAAAACACAGTTATCCAGTGTGATGGAGATCTCATTGCGGGTCATTCCTGAATGGATTGCAACCGCCTTGATCTTCATGCGGTTCAGCTGATCCACCTGGTCCTTCATCAGTGCAATCAGCGGAGTAATCACAATACAGATCCCCTCCATTACCAGCGAGGGAACCTGGAAAGTGACAGACTTTCCACCCCCTGTTGGCATAAGGGCCAGGGCATCTTCCCCACGAAGGACCGATGTGATGATCTCTTCCTGCAACGGACGGAAATGGGAATGGCCCCAATACCGGGTTAAAACAGCCCTGATCTCTTCTGAATTAGCTAAGCTTTTTTTTTGTAATTTTGCCACATTTAAATTTAACCAAATTCTCATACCAATGTCATTCACCCAGGATAAAATCGCAATTGAAGGTCTCACCTTCGATGATGTGCTACTGATCCCATCCTATTCTGAGGTTCTGCCGAGGGAGGTGGAGATCAAAACCCCGTTCACCAGGAACATCATGCTCAATACCCCCATTATTTCGGCGGCCATGGATACAGTCACAGAGGAAAAACTGGCCATTACCATTGCACGGGAGGGAGGAATCGGCGTGATCCATAAGAACATGCCCCTGGAGGAGCAGGCGCGGCAGGTAAGAAGGGTAAAAAGAGCCGAGAGTGTGATGATCCATGAGCCCATCACCATCCGGAAGGAGGGAACTGTCAATGATGCACTCAACCTCATGAGTGAGTATAAGATTGGCGGCATTCCCGTGGTGAATAAAGAGGGTGTCCTGATCGGCATTGTCACCAACAGGGACCTCAGGTTCCAGCAGGATTTGGAGCGGTCCATCGAAGAGGTCATGACTACCGGTAACATCATCACCACAACCAGGAAAACAAGCCTGGCCGAAGCTGCCCAGATTCTTCAGGCACATAAAATTGAGAAGCTGCCGGTGGTAGACACCGACAACAAACTGATCGGACTGATCACATACAAGGACATCACAAAATCGAAGGACAGGCCCAATGCCTGTAAGGATGAGAGGGGCCGGTTAAGGGTAGCCGCAGCAGTGGGTGTCACTGCTGATATTATCGAAAGGGTCTCCGCCCTTGAAAAGGCGGGTGTGGATGCCATTGTGATCGATACAGCCCATGGCCATTCCAAAGCAGTGGTCGAAAGCCTCAAAAAGGTAAAAGCCTCCTACTCTGAACTCGAGGTAGTGGTGGGGAATGTGGGAACAGCAGAAGCAGCCAAGGCGCTGGTTAAGGCCGGTGCCGATGCAGTCAAGGTGGGTGTGGGACCCGGTTCCATTTGTACCACCAGGGTAATCGCCGGTGTGGGCGTCCCCCAGCTGACAGCCATCTATGAAGTGGCCCATGCCATCGAAGGGTCTGGAGTACCTGTTATTGCCGATGGCGGCATCCGCTATTCGGGCGACATTGTGAAAGCACTTGCCGCCGGTGCCAGTACCATCATGGCCGGTTCACTGTTTGCCGGTGTGGAAGAGTCACCCGGAGAGACCATCATCTACAATGGACGAAAATATAAGTCATACAGGGGGATGGGATCGATGGAAGCCATGCAGATGCAGCACGGGTCCAAAGACCGCTATTTCCAGGATGTGGAGGATGACATCAAAAAACTTGTCCCGGAGGGGATCGCCGCGAGGGTGCCTTTTAAAGGAGGCCTGGCAGAGGTTATATACCAGATGGTGGGTGGATTGCGTGCCGGCATGGGTTATTGCGGTGCAGCCAATATTGCCAGCCTTCAGAAGGCAAAGTTTACAAGGATTTCCAATGCAGGTATTCAGGAGAGCCACCCGCATGATGTGACCATCACACGTGAAGCTCCCAACTACAGCAGATAATATATCCGATTACAACCCGTTTTAAATAAAACCAATTTAGAAGAGATGAAAAAAAGAATGCTTTCCCTTGTCCTGGTAGTCATGACTACACTGGGACTTTTTAGTCAGGAATCACCCGTGTTGATGACCATAGCTGATGAAGATGTGACACTGGCAGAGTTTGAGCGGATTTACAAGAAGAACAACAATGATAATTCATTGAATAAGCAGACTCCGGAAGAGTACCTTGAGCTTTTTATCAACTTCAAATTGAAGGTAAAGGAGGCTGAGGCGCTGGGTATGGATACCACCAGCAAGTTCATCAACGAACTGGCCGGTTACAGGGATCAACTGGCAAAACCTTACCTGGCCGATGAAGAGACCAGGGAAGAGATGATGAAAGAGGCTTATGAGCGGTCCAAAACAGACATAAACGCCAGCCATATCCTGATCAGGTTACCCAGCAATGCCACTCCTGAAGATACGCTGGCTGCCTATGAAAAGATCGTTGCAATTCGAGACAGGATCGTTGGCGGCGAATCATTTGAGACAGTGGCCAGGGCCACCTCCGATGACGGATCGGTAAGCCGGAACGGGGGCAACCTGGGCTATTTCACAGTCTTCTCAATGATCTACGAATTTGAAAATGTTGCCTACAATACGCCCATTGGCAAGGTGAGCCTCCCCTTCAGGACCAGCTACGGATACCACATCCTGAATGTCCACGACCGCCGGCCGGCCAGGGGGCAGGTGAAGGTGGCCCACATTTTTGTACGCACCCCGGAAGAGATGACCGAAGCGCAGAAAAGTGTGGCAAGTGCAAAGGCGCAGATGATCTATGATAGCCTCCAGGCAGGTGTGGATTTTGCCCACCTGGCCAGAACATACTCCGAAGATCCCAACTCTGCAAAGAACGGGGGTGAAATGCCCTGGTTCGGGTCCGGACGAATGATCCCGGTATTTGAGAATGCAGCCTTTTCCATTGAGAACAAAGGTGATTTTGCTGAACCCTTCAAATCGTTTTACGGATGGCACATTGTGAAACTCCTCGACAAAAAAGGGATCGGAACCTACGAGGAGATGAAACCCGATCTGCAGGAAAAAGCAAACCGCGGAGACAGAAGGAAGTACCAGTCCGTGAAGTATGTGAATAAACTGAAGACCGAATATGGATTTACAGAGTTTCCTGAAGGGCTCGAGCTTGTTTACAACAACACAGATACCACCCTGCTTGAAGGAGCGTGGAGTGGAGGAGAACTTACCGGCAACAGCACCCCAATTATGAAAATCGGCAAGCGTACGGTCACCACCGGAGATTTTGTGAAGTATGTTACAGAGAAGCAGGGCAAAGGAAAATCGGGACATGTGCAGAGCTATGTGAACCAGTTGTATGATGAATTCACAAAAGAGTCTGTGATTGGGTATGAAGATTCCATGCTGGCAGAGAAGTATCCTGAGTTCAGGTACATCTATGAGGAGTACCATGATGGGATCCTTCTGTTTGATATTATGGATCAGAAAGTATGGTCCAAGGCTGTATCTGACACCCTGGGCCTCGAAGGCTTCCATAAGAACCATAAAAAAGACTACATGTGGCAGCAGCGCAGCGATGCCATTGTTATTACATGTGGTGAAGATGCAGACATGGAAGGTGTAAGAAAAGCCTATAAAAAGATCCTCAAGGGTAAACGGGATGAGGCTGACCTGAACAGCGAATTCTGCACCAATGACACTGTAGACTGCATCTCACTGGAAAAGATTCTGGTTGAAGAGGGGGAAAACGAACTGGTTGATGCCATGAAAGGGCAAACAGGACTTGGACCTGTAGTGAAGGGTGAAGATTCCAACAGCTTCGTGATCTTACGGAAGATGACCTCCCCGGAGCCAAAAGCACTTGATGAAGCCAGGGGACAGATCACCTCCGATTACCAGGATTACCTGGAAAAGGCGTGGATTGAAGGGTTGAAACAAAAATATCCTGTGGAGGTGGACAAAGCGCTCCTCTCCAGGATTAAATCCTGACAATGAAGATTTTTTCGCTCCTGATTTTCTTATGGATTCTGGCAGGGTATGGTTGTACACTGATCAACGGAAACAACCATGAACTGCCGGTAGCAAGGGTTTTCGAACACTACCTCTACCCTTCCGATCTGAAGGATGCCATTCCCGAAGGAACGTCAGGCAAAGACAGCCTGATACTGGCGAAACGCTATGTGGATACCTGGGTGAAGGAGCAGCTGATGCTCAATCGTGCAGAGGAGGCACTTACCGGTGAACAGAAAGATTTCGAGAGGCGTATTGCCGAGTATCACCGTTCATTGTTGATCTACACATACAGGCAGAAACTCTTACAGCAGAAGCTCGACACTGTAGTAAATGAGGATGAGATCCGGGCATATTACGATGAGAACATCAACAATTTCCTGCTTGGACAGGATGTGATCAAAGGAACCTACATCAAGGTACCCCTGAATGCTCCCAGGATCAAAAAGTTGCGTACCTGGTCATACACCAACCAGGCCGATGACCTGGACCAGATGGAGAAGTATTGCATCAGCTATGCTGATAAGTACAGTGATTTCAACGACACCTGGATCTTTTTCTCCACTATCGGGCCCCAGTTTCCCATGAAAATATCTAACCCTTCGAGGTACCTGAAGTACAACCGGAATATTGAAACCACCGACGCAAACTACAGGTATCTCCTCCATATAAGCGATCACCTTCCCGAAGGTGAACCGGCCCCCCTTGAAATGGTGACCGGTGATATTACAGGTATCTTGCTTAACAAGCGGAAAATACAATTTTTTCAGAACCTGGATCAACAGGTATACAACGATGGTGTATCCAGAAACCAGTTTGAAATTTATCAATAGGATCAACACTTATGAACCGAATAACATACCTCCTTATCGCAGCCATGGTCTCATTGAATGCGGCTTCACAACCGCAAATCATTGACCGTGTTGTGGCCGTGGTGGGTGATTATAATGTACTGCAATCCGACATTGAACAGCAGTACATCCAGATGAAGATGTCTGGCATGTATATGCCGCAGGATGCAAGATGCAGCATATTTAATCAGATGATTGAACAGAAATTGCTGATGGCGCAGTCAAAAATCGACAGTGTGGAGATCGGGCCCGAACAGGTGGAGATGTCGATGGAGTCACGACTCGACTATTTTATCAGCCAGTTTGGGAGTGAAAAGGAGATGGAGTCCTATTTCAATAAGTCCATATACGACATCAAGGACGACCTGCGTGAAGCGATCCATGAACAGATGGTCACCGGGGAGGTACGCAACTCCATCACCGCAGATATTTCGACCACCCCTTCCGATGTGAAAGCGTTCTACCGGTCACTTGAAGCAGACAGCATTCCCTATATCAATACAGAGGTGGAGCTGGCACAGATCGTCGCCTACCCATCATACAGTGAAGAGGCTGTTTTCCAGGTAAAAGAGCGGCTGCTCGAGTTGCGAAAACGTGTGCAGGAGGGTGAAGATTTTGGAACCCTGGCCATTCTCTATTCCGAAGGGCCCAGTGCTTCCCGGAGGGGTGAGCTGGATTTCATGATGCGCAGCGAACTGGACAAGGCCTATGCCGATGCAGCCTGGTCGCTGAAAAAGGGACAGGTCTCCAAGATCGTGAAGAGCTCTTTTGGTTACCACATCATCCAACTTGTCGAACGCAGGGGCGACAGGGCCAAAACCCGCCACATCCTTATGAAGCCCAAGGCAGATGCCAATGCCAAGCAGAAAGCGATCCACAAATTGGACAGCCTGGTCACCGTGATCAGGGCCGACTCCATCACATTTAGCTGGGCAGCAAAGCGCTACTCGGAAGATGAGAAGACCAATGTGAACGGGGGACTGATTGTCAATCCCCAAACCATGGCTGCAACCTTTGAACTTGACCAGCTTCACACCAAGGACTATTATATGATCCGGAATATGGAGGTGGGTGACCTGTCGGAACCCTACGAATCGACCGATCGCAACAGCCAGACATGTTATAAGGTGCTTTTACTGAAAGAGCGGATTGAACCCCATCGTGCCAACCTGAAGCAGGATTACCTGTTGTTGCAGAACATGGCGCTGCAACAGAAAAACCAGGAGGTGATGACAGAGTGGTACAAAGAGAAAAAAGAGACCACCTACATCAGGGTAGATAAATCTTTTAAGAATTGTACCCTGTTTGGTGAAGAGACCAGCCAGAGATGATCTCATCCCGGTATAAGCGTGTTTCCATGGCGGGTATGCTCATGATCAGCATGCTGCTCGCCCCATCTGCTTATGCCCAGAAAATAACCAGACTGGAGATCCTGAACGCTGAACTCACCGCCTACGATATAAAGATCGGTAAAGATGCCCGCAAGCTGATAGGCAATGTTCAGTTGAAACATGAAGATGTGGTCATGTCCTGTGATTCGGCCTATTTCTATTCCCAATCCGGCTCTGTCGATGCCTTCAGCAATGTGAAGGTGGTCCAGGGGGACACACTGACCCTGACGGGCGACAAGGCCCATTATGACGGAGAGACCAGGGTGGCCAGGGTACGCAGGAATGTAAGACTGGTAAATAAGGAGATCACCCTGGATACTGATTCACTGAATTACTACCGGGCCGACGGGTATGCCACTTACAACGGCGGGGGGATCCTCAGGCAATCTGACCAGAAACTGACCAGCGAAAAAGGACGCTTCCTGCTAAACCGGGAGATTTTTTACTTCAGTGACAATGTGGTGATCATCAACCCTGAATACACCATCCGAACAGACAGCCTGAAGTATGATACAAAAACAGAGATCTCATATTTCTCCGGACCTACCAATATCATAAACGATGTGCGAACCATCTACTGTGAGAGTGGCTGGTATGACACACGCCAGGATGTCTCATTTGTCACAGGCAACGCCTCCATGAAGGAGGCGGGGCGCACCCTCAGCGGTGATACACTCTATTATGAGCAAGTCGGCGGATTCGGTAGGGCCCGCTCCAATGTGATCCTTTTTGACTCGGCACAGAACATGACCCTTAAGGGGAATTACGGACTCTATTACAGTGATCGGGAGAGAGCCATGGTAACCGACAGCGCATTGATGATTCAGGTGGACGGAACCGATACCATGTACATCCATGCGGACACCCTCAGGACAATGAAAAATCCTGATCTGGAGACGAAGAACCGAATCCTGAAAGCATATTACAAGGTGAAGATCTACCGCACCGATATGCAGGTAATGTGCGATTCACTCTGCTATATAGAAGCCGACAGCGCATTCGATTTCTTTGGTGAACCTGTACTCTGGTCAGACGAAAACCAGCTAACCGCCAGTCAGATCAAGGTGATCATGGCAAACCAGCAACTCCACCTTATGGAGATGACAGGCGTGTCCATGGTGGTCAGCCAGAAAGACTCAACAAAATTTGACCAGATGCGGGGAAAGGAGATGACCGGCTTCTTCAAAGAGAACAAACTCACCAGGATCGAGGTAACCGGTAACGGCCAGACCCTCTACTATGCGGTTGATCAGGAGGTAATTATCGGGGCCAACAAGACCGAATGCAGCAATCTTGTCATCTACCTGAAGGATAATAAGATATCAAAGGTCAATTATATGACCAAACCGGAAGGGACCTACTATCCCCTGGAGATGTTTCCATCGGATGAGGCACGTCTGAGCGGTTTTAAGTGGGTGAATCAGTGGAGGCCGCTGAATTACCTGGATGTGTTCAAATGGAAGGATTAAGCGCGTTTCAGTCACCAGTCACCAGTCACCAGTCACCAATTTGTTAATATTCGTCTTCGTTGAAGAAGAAATCATCCTTACTGGGATAATCGGGCCAGATATCTTCGATGGTCTCATAGACATCACCCTCATCTTCAATTTCTTGTAGATTTTCAATTACTTCCATAGGCGCCCCCGATCGGATAGAGAAATCGATCAACTCCTCTTTGGTAGCCGGCCAGGGTGCATCTTCAAGTTTAGAGGCTAATTCAAGGGTCCAGTACATTAACGCGCAATTTTAATGAAACTTCTGGTGCATGTTCTGAGCCGCAAAATTAGAAAAAAAATTAACTCCTACAACCCGGGATTCCAGGGTTGTTGTTTTACATCCAGAAGATCTGCTATTTTACGAGATAAAACAAAGAAATAATCCGAAAGCCGGTTGTAAAACCGGATGATATCTTCCTGAATATTAACATCCTGTCCCAACTTCAGAATAACCCGCTCGGTTCGCCGGCAAACAGTCCGTGCCACATGAGCCTGTGAAACCGCCGGATGCCCTCCCGGGATCACAAAGGAGGTGAGCGGATCCAGTGAAGCGTCCATTTCATCAATTTTCTTCTCGATATACGCAACCTGTTCCTCTCCTACAATCGGCAGCTCAACAGGCGTGTTATCAAAATCAGCCGCAAGCACCGAGGCGGTAGCCATCTGGATATTAAGGATGGAGAGCAGCTCTTCCCTGATCTGCCCATCCTCAACCAGATCCCGCAGCAGGGTCGTATGAGCCATCAGTTCATCGACTGTCCCGTAGGCCTCAATCCTGGAGTGGAACTTTGACACCCTTCTCCCGCCAATCAGGGAGGTTTTCCCCTTGTCACCACCTTTGGTGTATATTCCTGATTTACTTGTCATTCAAAATAAAAATTGAAGATAACTACTTCTCGGGATGATTGTTGATCTCGATCTTGTCGATTTTACCATCAAGCAACCGGATGATCCGGTGGGCAAACCTGGCAATCGACTCCTCGTGGGTAACCAGGATGATGGTGTTCCCCCTGGCATGGATCTCCCCGAACAATTTCATGATATCCACCGAGGTTTTCGAATCCAGGTTCCCGGTGGGCTCATCGGCCAGGATGATGGAGGGATCGTTCACAAGGGCACGGGCTACGGCCACCCGTTGTCGCTGTCCACCCGACAACTCGTTGGGGCGGTGGTCCATCCTGTCCCCCAACCCCACATCCTCCAGGGTCTTCTTTGCCTTCTTAACCCGCTCGGTTTTACCAAAACCGGCATAAACCAGGGGTAGTGTGACATTCTCAAGGGCCGTATAGCGGGGAAGCAGGTTAAAGGTCTGGAAAATGAATCCGATCTCTTTGTTGCGTATCTCTGCCAGACGGTTGTCATCCATCTTACTCACATCGGTTCCGTTCAGAATATACTCACCACTGGTGGGGCTATCCAGGGCACCCACCAGGTTCATCAGGGTCGACTTCCCTGAACCTGAAGGTCCCATAATGGCCACATATTCGTTCCTCTTAATCTCAATATCCACCGTCCGGAGCGCTTCAACGGTAATTGATCCGATGTAGTAGTTTTTGACAATTTTATCCAGGCTGATGATCGTATCCATAATCCGCAGGTTTGAACCCATGAATGTAAACAATATCGGGAAGATCTGATCCTAAAAAAGGTTAAAACTTAACCTTTATATGCGCTTTACTCAGATCCTCTCTTAGCAGCAGGATCCCCAGATGATACAGATCGACCGTTACCCGTACTTCAGGCCAGCTGATCACCTCCTTCCAGGCCCGGTTCATCCCCTCTGACCAGTAAATATCATCCATGATGATCACCGCCTCCTCCCCGGCCCTTTCAATCAGTCTCTTCACATAAGCGACGGTCGGTTCATACCTGTGGTTCCCGTCCACAAATGCCACAAAACGACCGGTCCGGCCCTCTCCCCCCAACACAGGCATCAGCTCCTCCAGCTTCTCCTCCATCTCACCCCAGTGGATGGAGACAAACCCCAGGTTGCACCGGTTAATCAGATGGGCCGCAAAGTCCGCCCTGTCGGTATTACCCTCGATGCTGTGAAGCGGTCTCTCCGCCGAGCCAGATGCGAGGTAGATGGTGCTGACCCCCAGTCCGGTCCCCAGCTCTATAACCATCTCCGGGTTAAACCACCGGGTGATCCGATGCAGCAGTGCACCATATTTTTCCGACACCGACGAGCCCTTAACAAACGACCCGACCGAACGCTGCCCCGAACGGTCCCCGGCCGGATCCACATTGGAGGTGGCTCCCAGCTTCCCCACAGGGAGCATCGATCTGTCCTTTTTCAGTGCCCTGTGCATCCCGGTGATCTCATCCGGCACAGTTACCCGATCTGCATTGAACACCACCCCATTGACAAATTCAAAGACATAGGGAGAGTGGATCGCGTGGCCCCTGCGGTGCCTTCTGTGAAAAAGGTGCTGTATATATTTAAGGATTCGCCAAATCATGGTCTTGCCGACTGAATTTAATACATTTTTAAACTTAAATTGCTTATTATTATGATTATTTCTCACTTGCATGCAGCACTATTTATCACAGGAGATCAAGTTCCTTCCGGGGGTAGGACCCAAACGGGCCGAGCTGCTGCATGATGAGCTGGGGATCAACACCTTCGAAGAGCTGCTCACCCACTACCCCTACCGTTATGTGGACCGGAGCAGGTTCTAT
The DNA here is from genome assembly GCA_039714775.1 of Bacteroidota bacterium. GTDB lineage: Bacteria > Bacteroidota > Bacteroidia > Bacteroidales. Next base: position 36,809 of record JBDLIQ010000013.1, on the reverse strand, counting down.
CGCATCTCCGAAGTGACCTCCGACATGCCCTTTATCCAGATCAGTGGAAAGATACACGGGTATGCCTCCATCGGGAAAGGAAGGGGAAAACGGCTTGTGGCCGATTTCAGAGATGATTCGGGCCGTCTCGAACTGATCTGGTTCAAGGGAGCCAAATGGATCCCCGAGAACTACCCCATTGGAAAGGAGCTGGTGGTCTTCGGGCGGCCCTCGGTCTATAACCGGAAACTGAACCTGGTGCATCCCGAACTGGAGGATCCGGAAAAAAAGCATGCGGTCAGCTCCAGCCTCCAGGCGGTCTACTCCACCACCGAAAAGCTGAAGGACAACTACCTCACCTCCAAAACCATCAGCAAACTGATGGCCAACCTGGTCAAAGGGCTGCCTGCGCAGTTCGTTGAGACCCTCCCCGCCTGGCTGCTCCAATCGCTCAATCTGGTCAACCTCGATTCGGCCATGCGCCAGATCCACTTTCCCGACAACGCCTCCCAGTACAAACAGGCCGAGCTGCGGTTGAAGTTCGAGGAGCTATTTTACATTCAGCTGAATATCCTCCAGGGTAAAAGTGAACGAAGCAGGAAGTTCAGGGGAAATATTTTTGAGACGGTTGGGGAGACCTTCAACACCTTTTACGGGGAGCACCTGCCCTTCGAGCTGACCGGGGCACAGAAGCGGGTGATGAAGGAGATCAGAAGGGACATGGGCTCGGGCCGGCAGATGAACAGGCTCCTCCAGGGAGATGTGGGTAGCGGGAAGACCCTGGTGGCGCTTATGTCCATGCTGATTGCCATCGACAACGGGTTCCAGGCATGCATCATGGCCCCTACTGAGATCCTTGCACAGCAGCACTTTGCGAGCCTCAGTAAATTTCTCGACGGAATGGACGTGCGGGTGGAGCTGCTCACCGGTTCCATCAAAAAAGCTGCGCGGGAGCCGATCCACAAGGGGCTGCTCGATGGTTCCCTGCATATCCTGATCGGTACCCATGCCCTGATCGAAGATGTGGTGCAGTTTCAGAACCTGGGGCTTGTGGTGATCGACGAGCAGCACCGGTTCGGGGTGGCCCAGCGGGCCCGCCTCTGGAAAAAGGCCGATCTGCTGCCCCACGTGCTGGTGATGACCGCCACACCCATCCCCCGCACCCTGGCCATGACACTATACGGGGACCTGGACGTATCGGTCATTGATGAACTTCCACCGGGACGCAAACCCATCATCACGCGCCACTCCTTCGACTCCAAACGCCTCCAGGTGTTCGGCTTCCTGAAGAAGCAGCTGGCAGCCGGGAGACAGGCCTACATCGTCTACCCGCTCATTAAGGAGTCCGAATCGATGGATTACAAGGACCTGGAAGATGGGTATGAAAGCATCTCCCGCGCCTTCCCCCCGCCACAGTACCAGGTGAGCGTGGTACACGGAAAGATGAAACCCGAGGAGAAGCAGGCCTCCATGAAGCACTTCATCGGGGGTCGCACCCACATCATGGTGGCCACCACCGTCATCGAGGTGGGGGTGGATATCCCCAATGCCACTGTCATGATCATCGAGAGCGCCGAGCGGTTCGGACTCTCCCAGCTGCACCAGCTGCGGGGCCGTGTGGGCCGGGGCGGGGAGCAGAGTTACTGCATACTGATGTCGGGTTACAAACTATCGGACGACGGCCGCAAACGGCTCGATACCATGGTGGCCACCACCGATGGATTCGAGATCGCCGAGGTGGACCTGAAACTGCGCGGACCCGGTAACATCGAGGGGACCGAGCAGAGCGGCGTCCCCTTCAACCTGAAGATCGCCCACCTGGGCAAAGACGGACAGATCCTCCAGTTGGCCCGCGATACGGCCGAAAACATCATCACCGAAGACCCCGAACTGAAACTTGAGAAGAACTGGCTCTTCGCCAAACATGTCAAAAAGGGCAATCCCCAACGCATTGACTGGGGGAGTATTAGTTAGCACTTATGCCAGACAGGGTATGACAGCTTCCTCTGGCTGCTAAATTGGGGGAGTGTCGATTTTCCGGCCTGGATGGTGCAAAAACTGGATGTGGTAGCCAGGCGCCTGGGTGTGACACGGCAGAGCGTCATCAAAGTATATATTTCAGAAAAACTGAAAGAGGAGATGCTTTAAATTAAGCACTGATCGGTTTAAGAGCATTCAGGTATTGCCTTTTTGGAAATGGTTGATTTTCTGATCTAATCATTACCTTTGGAAATCTTTTCTAAAACCCAAAAAAAATGAAATTTAGATCGGCTTTCCTGCTGGGGATACTGGGACTCTTTGTACCCCTGGCAGCCCAGTTCAACACAACACCCGAACAGCTGAAAGAACACGTTTACATCCTGGCTTCGGACTCCCTCCTGGGACGGGGCTTCGGGACGCCACAGGGGCTGCAGGTTGCGAAATACATTGCTGAGCAGTTTGAACAGGCAGGAATTGAGCCCGTTGGAACATCCTACCTCCATCCCTTCAACTACCGCAAAGGGATCCTCAACATCCCTGGTAACAATGTGGTGGGTGTAATCCGGGGCACCGATCCTGAGCTGCAGGATGAATACATTCTGCTTGGGGCCCATTACGACCACCTGGGCTGGAAGATCGTGAGCGGCGATACAATAGTATACAATGGAGCCGATGACAACGCCACAGGGAGCTCCTCTATCATTGAGATCGGCCGGAACCTGGTAGCCGGCAAAGCGTCACTGGGAAGAAGTGTGATCCTGGTCGCTTTTGATGGTGAGGAGAGTGGACTGATCGGATCCAAACAGTTCCTGAAAGACTCTATTGTACCTCAGCACCAGGTGAAGGTGATGTTCAGTATTGATATGGTGGGGATGGTTGAAGCGCATGAAGGCGTGGACCTGAAAGGGATCGAGAAGCTCGACTCCCATCAATACATGGCTACCGAACTGGCAGAAAGGTACGACCTGAAGATCACCAAGGAGGGTACCCAGACCGAACAGCGGACAGATACGGCACCCTTTGGAAAGAGCGGAATCCCTGCTATTGCTGTATTTACAGGAACAGAATCACCCTATCACAAACCTGAAGATACGGCAGAGAAACTCGATTATGACGGGATGGCACAGGTGGCCAATTTCATGACCGATGCGACACTCTTTCTCTCCAATGAAGCGATCATCTCATCCGTCGCAGGCGAAGCTGAAGAGGGAAAGTCCGTTGCCAGCTCAGGCAAAAGCTTCCGGTTTGGTGTCAGGTTAAACACCGGATCAAGCCAGCACAATTATGTAGACCGGTTCTACAAGGGGAAGCGCATTTTTGCCACCGGGGCAGGTGTTATGATGAATATCAAAGCGGCCGGTTTCCTCAATATCCAGCCTGAACTACTGTATGAGACCAAAGGAAGTCAGCACCAGGATGGTGTGTTCCGCACCCACTCGCTCACCACCCCCCTGAATTTGCTGATCATCAGCCCTGAAGATGAGATGGTCCGGACTTTCGCCCAGATCGGAGGCTACTACAGCTACCATTTCGGAGGGCAAGCCGGGGGTACAGATATCGACTTTACCAATGAATACAACAACCAGGAGTTTGGTATTACCTTCGGTTTTGGAGTCGAAATGATGCATGTTCAATGGGGCCTCTATTTCCAGAAAGGCCTCTCCGATCTGAACAGGCTTTCCGGTGACCGCATCCGTCATGAGAACATCTATTTTATGCTGGGATATCTCTTTTAAAAAGATACTTTTGTGCCATGATTGACCACGTTGGGATCATCGAAAGAATTGAAGGGGACATTGCACATGTGAATATCAACAGTGTATCGGCCTGTGCATCCTGCCATGCCAAAGGAGCCTGCAGTGCTGCCGACATGGAGGAGAAATTTCTTGATGTTCCCCTTAACGGCGCTGATTACGAGGCCGGGGAGACCGTGCGGGTACTGATTGCCCGGCACACGGGTTTCAAAGCTGTGGCACTTGGTTATGTCTACCCTTTTCTTCTCCTGATGACTGTATTGATCACAGCCACTGCAGCCGGCGTAAATGAGCTTAGGGCAGGCCTGTTTGCGCTGCTCTCCCTCCCCCCATACTACCTGGCCATTTTTCTGGTCAGAAATCGTATTAAAAAAAGTTTTACATTCACAATACAGAAAATTTAGACGGTGCAATGAGCCAGATCATTCTCTTTACAGTTGTCACACTGGTTGCCATCGGGGCTGCTGCAGCGATCATCCTCTATTTTGTGGCACAGAAGTTCAAGGTATTTGAAGATCCCAGGATTGATGAAGTGGAAGAGGCCCTTCCTGCTGCCAACTGCGGGGGATGTGGTTTTGCCGGCTGCCGCAACTTTGCCGAAGCCCTGGTCAAACAGGATAGCTGGGATGGATTATACTGTCCTGTTGGAGGCAATGAAACCATGTCCACAGCCGCCGCTCTCCTGGGAAAGGAGGCGGTTGAACAGGCCCCAAGGGTAGCGGTGGTGCGGTGTAATGGCACCCCTGAGTTCAGGCCCAGGCTCAATGTCTACAACGGTGCCGCTACCTGTGCCATCATCGACAGCCTCTATATAGGTGAAGGGGGATGTCCGCATGGCTGCCTGGGTGAAGGCGATTGTGTGGTCGTGTGTGATTTTGATGCCATTCACATGAACCCGGAGACGGGCCTTCCTGAGGTTATTGATGATAAATGTACCGCTTGCGGAGCATGTGTGGAGGCGTGTCCCCGCGACATCATCGAGCTTCGCAAAAAGAACAAGAAGGACCGTAAAATATTTGTCAGCTGCATCAATGAGGAGAAGGGTGCCGTGGCAAAAAAGAACTGCAGCGTGGCCTGTATAGGATGTGCAAAGTGCTTTAAGGTATGTGAGTTCGATGCCATTACCATGAACAACAACCTGGCATTTATCGATTCAGAGAAATGCAAGCTCTGTCGTAAATGCGTACTGGAGTGTCCCACGGGAGCCATTCATGAACTGAACTTCCCTGTAAGAAAACCCAAAAAAACAGATACGGCAAAAACTGAACCCGCTGGAACAGAAACTGCTGAGAAGAAACCAAACAGACAATCCGATGAGTCTTAAGACATTCTCAAGAGGAGGGGTCCACCCTTCTGAAAACAAGCTCTCATCAGGGAAGGCCATCCAGGTATTGGCCCCTCCCGATGTGGTGGTTATCCCGGTATCCCAGCATATCGGAGCACCTGCCAAAGTATTGGTCGGTCGTGGTGATGAGGTAAAAGTAGGTCAGATTATTGCTGAGGCTCAGGGATTTATCTCTACAAACATCCACTCCTCGGTATCGGGCAAGGTATTGAAGGTGGACAAATTCGCTGACAGTTCCGGATACCGGAACATGGCAGTCCAGATCCAGGTGGACGGGGACCGCTGGATGGAGGATATTGACCGTTCGGACGATGTTGTACCTCACACTGTACTGAATCCGGATGACATTCGCAAGAAGATCCTGGAGGCTGGAGTTGTGGGACTTGGTGGTGCAACCTTCCCCTCTCACGTAAAGCTGATGGTACCCGGAGGAAAAACTGCCGAATACCTGATTATCAATGGGGTGGAGTGTGAACCCTACCTCACCGCCGACCACATGCTGATGATGGAACGCTCCCTGGAGCTGGTGGCCGGGATTGAACTGCTTATGAAGGGGCTGGGTGTTGAAAAGGCGATCCTTGGAATTGAGAACAACAAACCGGATGCCATCGAAAAGATGAAGAAGCTGACTGAAGGTTCAGCCATCCAGGTGCAGGGGCTGAAAGTGAAATACCCGCAGGGAGGTGAAAAACAGCTGGTCCAGGCACTCCTTAATAGAGAGGTTCCATCGGGAGCCCTGCCCATCGAGGTGGGTGTGGTTGTCTTTAACGTGGGAACCGCCTATGCTGCATATGAAGCAGTCATGAAAAACCGTCCGCTCATTGACCGCATAGTTACCGTCACCGGGAAATCGCTGGAGAGACCCTCCAATTTCCAGGTGAGGATAGGTACACCCATCTCCCACATTGTGGAAGCTGCAGGTGGAATACCCGATAATACGGCCAAGGTGATCAACGGCGGACCGATGATGGGAAAAGCCATCTCCTCACTGGATATCCCGGTAATAAAGGGAAGTTCAGGGATCGTACTGGTCCCGAAAGAGGAGGCCGGCCGCAAGGAGGTCAAGCCCTGCATCAGGTGTACAGGTTGCGTGGGGGTCTGCCCCATGGGATTGGAACCCTACCTGCTGATGACCCTTTCCGAGAAGGCCCTGTTTGACCGGATGGAAGCTGAGAAGGTGATGGATTGTATTGAATGTGGAAGCTGCAGCTATACCTGTCCCTCTGCCCGTCCACTGCTCGATTACATCAGGTATGGAAAAGCGGAAGTGGGCAAGATCATGCGCTCCAGGAAAGCGGTCTGATAAGGAACTGTAGCAATAAAAGAAAAACAACAACCAATGCATAAACTCATTGTCTCACCATCACCCCATGCCTCTACCCGGGAGTCGGTACCCTCATTGATGTACGGGGTGATCATCTCACTGCTGCCCGCACTGGGGGTATCGGTCTTCTATTTCGGGATCGGGATGATCATCGTAACCACGGTATCGATCCTGTCATCCATCCTGTTCGAATACCTGATCGGAAAATTTATCATGAAGGTCAAAACCACCCACCTGGATGGTTCCGCCATCCTTACTGGTTTGCTACTGGCCTTCTGTCTTCCTGCCAACCTGCCCATCTGGATGGTGATGATCGGGGCCCTTGTAGCGGTTGGAATCGGCAAAATGACTTTCGGCGGATTGGGTAACAACATCTTTAACCCGGCCATCGTGGGACGTGTATTCCTCTTTATCTCTTTCCCGGTAGCCATGACCTCATGGCCCGAGCCAGGTCAGTGGCTGAAGTATACAGATGCACTGACCGGGGCCACACCGCTTGGAATGATGAAAGAGGGACTGGCCGTGAAAACGGTGGGTGAGATCATGCCTGAAATCCCCTCCTTCCTCAACCTCTTCCTTGGGAACATGATGGGGTCATCTGGTGAGGTGGCTGCATTTGCACTGCTCATCGGAATGATCTACCTGCTATACCGGAAGATCATCTCATGGCACATCCCTCTCTCTATCCTGGGGACCGTTTTTATCTTTACAGGCATCCTGTGGCTGGCCAACCCTGACCGCTTTGCCGATCCGCTCTTTCACATGCTAACCGGGGGACTGATGCTGGGTGCCATCTATATGGCCACCGACTATGTAACCTCACCGATGACCGTGAAGGGCATGGTGATCTATGGTGTGGGAATCGGGCTTGTGACCGTGCTGATCCGTGTGTTCGGAGCCTATCCCGAGGGGGTCCAGTTTGCGATCCTGATATTCAACGGATTTACCCCGTTGCTGAACAAATACATCAAGCCTAAAAGATTTGGAAAGGAGGTGGCCCGTGGCTAAAAAAGAATCCACATTCATGAACATGGTGGCCACACTGCTGGTGGTCACCCTGGTAGCGGCCGGACTGCTGGGATCGGTGTACGCACTGACAAAAGAGCCCATACGGCTGGCCGAACTGAAGAAGAAGAACGAGGCCATCGGTGTGGTGGTTCCCGGATTTGACAACATACCCTCCCAGGAGGTTGAAAAGATCTTTATGGACGGTGACACCCTCTATCTGTATACCGCCCGCAAAGGCGATGAGCTGCTTGGCACCGCTGTTGAGACCTTCACCAACAAAGGATTCAGCGGAGAGTTTAAGCTGATGGTGGGATTCGACCCGGCGGGATCGATCACTGACATTGCGGTGATCAAACACTCCGAAACCCCCGGACTGGGCGACAAGATGGAGCGGGACAAATCGGAATTCCATCTGCAGTTTATGGGTAAGCATCCCGATACATTTAACCTGTCCGTAACAAAAGACCGGGGCGATGTAGATGCCATCACAGCATCAACAATCACATCCCGGGCATATTGCGACGCTGTTCAGCGCGCCTATCGTGCACTTACAGAAATACAAGAATAATCGCTATGAATCAGTGGAAGAATTTCAGCAAAGGGTTTATTAAGGAGAACGCGGTCTTCACGCTTTTCCTGGGCTTGTGCCCCACCCTGGGGGTGACCACCTCGGCCATCAACGGACTGGGGATGGGACTGGCCACCACCTTCGTGCTGGTGATGTCAAACCTGGTGGTGTCGGTCGTGAAAAACGCAATCCCCGATAAAGTACGGATCCCTGCATTTATTGTGATCATTGCCACATTTGTTACCGTGGTGGAGCTGGTTATGAAGGGATATGTACCTGCCCTGTTCGATGCACTGGGTCTGTTCATCCCACTGATCGTGGTTAACTGTGTGGTACTGGGAAGGGCCGAAGCTTTTGCTTCCAAAAACAGCGTCTGGTCCTCTATTGTTGATGGAACAGGCATGGGGCTCGGATTCACCATGGCGCTGACTGTCCTTGGGGCTGTAAGGGAGATCCTTGGAAGCGGTGCATTCTTCGGAATGAAGATGATCAGCGGCGATGCCATGCTGCTCTTCATCCTGCCTCCGGGTGCATTCCTTGCCCTTGGATACCTGATCGTTCTTGCCAACATGATAAAAGAGAAAACTGCCTGACCATGGAATATGTACTGATTATTATAGGCGCTGTATTTGTCAGCAACATCGTTCTGAACCAGTTCCTGGGCATCTGCCCCTTTATAGGGGTTTCGAGCAAGGTGGAGACGGCCATCGGGATGACCGGTGCTGTGACCTTTGTGATGGTCATCGCCACCCTGGTCACCTACCTGATCCACAAAGCGGTTCTGGTGCCCCTGGATATTGTCTACATGCGGACCATCACCTTTATTCTGGTGATCGCCTCACTGGTTCAACTGGTTGAGATCATCCTTAAGAAGATCTCCCCCCCGCTCTACCAGGCACTGGGTATCTTCCTTCCCCTGATCACCACCAACTGCGCCGTGCTGGGTGTGGCCGTGCTGGCTGTACAGAAAGACTTCAACCTGCTGGGAAGCACTGTTTTTGCCATCGGAAATGCCGTTGGTTTCGGTCTGGCCCTGATCACCTTTTCGGGGATCCGCGAGCAGCTCGACCTGCTCAACGTACCCGCCCGTATGAAAGGGGTCCCCATCGCCTTTATTGTGGCCGGACTCATGGCCCTGGCCTTCATGGGATTTACGGGGATCGTTTAATATTCGCCAATGTTAGCAGTATATCTGCCAGGGAGAGGTTTTAAAATCGCAGCGCAGGACTGGACTGGACTGGACTGGTAATGAATCATTTCATAACTTTCGTCTTTGATTTTCAACCTAACTAAACCCAAAATCATGAAAAGAGAGCTTTTTGCCATCCTTGGAGGCTTCATCATCTTGATAGCCTTCACAAATTGCCAGAACACAAAAACGGTACCTTTCGACGCAGATTTTACAGGCACCTACACGGCTGTAGTTCCGGATTCGATAAAATGCGGACCCGGACCATGGATGCACATTACTGTAGATTGTACCGGGGAAGAGAATACACTGGGCAGTTTCACAACCCACTTTGAGTTCTGCGCGGATAACCAGGGATACTATCCCGGCCAACAGATGACTGCCTATATGGTTGCTGATTGCGGAGATACCCTTTTTGTCAGCTGTGCAGGCCAGGTAATTGAAGGAAGAGTGGAGGACCATCCCGCACATGTGGTATCTTACTGGAGGGATCCGTTTGAAATCCTGGGAGGTACAGGAAAGTTTGAGGGTGCCACAGGCGAAGGTAAAACCGATGACTATAACAGCAGTGAAGATGAGAGCTCTCACCACCACTGGACGGGCACACTGACAATGGTAAAAGGGAAAGGGATCTGAAATTAGCGGATCAGATGTTCCAGGTAATCGGGAAGCCTGTGAATAAGATAAAAGGGCAGATTCATCAAACTGAACTCCTTTCCGCTTAATGTTTTTGCCCGTGTGATGCCATAGTGACCCGAATATACCCTCACAGCATATGAATGGGGTGCCTGATCAATAAACTGGTGTAGTGAACGCAGTTTACCAATGGTTCCTGATTTAACCTCTATGGGTATCAGGTAATCCCTGTATGGCCAGACAAAATCCACCTCGGCACTACTTGTCATCTTTTCACGGGTCCAGTAATTCAACTTAAACAGTACTGAATCGCTGAGGCTTAGCAGTTCCTGTCCTGTGATATGTTCAGCGATTCTTCCACGATATGCATCACTGATACTGGCAGCATTGAATACTTCGGTTTGTAAACCCGCCATGTAATTCACAAGGCCCGTATCCAGCAACTGTAGCTTAGGAGAGCGCCCGGTATTCGGCAATGCCGGTATCCTTGTTTCCGTCACAGGAAACACCAGTTGAAAAAGGTACGCTTTTTCCAGTGTCGAAAATGCTTCCTGTACCTCCCTGTTCTTATACACCGACCCCCCAAAACCGCTGTAGGTAATCCTGCTTCCGGCCGCCTGGAAAGCGTGCCTGACGGTATGCCTCATCACTTCAGCCAGTGTATCGTTCCTGGCATATTTTTCCACATCATCCAGATAGGATGCCAGCATGCCCTCATATACAGGTGCCAATGCAGTCAATTCCATCTCTTTGTGATAAAGGGCAACCACCTCCGGCATACCTCCCGTTAGGGTATAGCGTTTGAATTGCTCCATCAAATGCCCATGTGCAAACTCCTGGACAGGTACTTCCTGCAATAACTCAAGACTCCTTGCTTCTCCAGCTGCTAACAAGAATTCCTGGAAAGTGCATGGTCTGACCGGCAGGTATTCTACCCTCCCTACAGGAAAACTGATCTTTCTGTCCATCACCGATTCAAGCAGAGAACCAGCCGCGATCACATCCAGCCAGGGAAGTTGCTCATAGAAATACCTGAGCATGGAGACAGCATTGGAGGAGTTCTGAATCTCATCAATAAAGAGCAGTGTTCTCCCCTTTTGCGGATTTACTCCCTTCTGCAGACAAATGGCCTGAAACAGGTCATGCACCTCCCTGTGAATTTCAAATAATACTTTTTCCTTTTCAATATCCAGGTTCAGATAGATATCCTGTTTGTATGACGATGCAAGGAGTTTCACCAGCGTGGTCTTTCCCACCTGCCGGGCACCTCTTAAGATCAGCGGCTTGTTTGCACTGGCCCTGGCGGACCAATGCCTCAGCCTATCAAGCATAACTCTTTGTATCATAACACAAATGTACAATATTTAGGGTTATTTATTGATGTTTTTGTAAATTATTTAGGGGTTTTTTCTAATCTTCTGTATAATTAATAGGGTTATTCTTGTATGTTTTTGTGAATTATTTAGGGGTTTTTTCTAATCTTTTGTATAATTTTCCGATATGTTTATTCAAAAAACCATCACCTATGTAAAGGAGACCCTGGCCGGTGCCGAGGGAGGGCACAACTGGTTCCATATTGAACGGGTCCGGAAGCTGGCGCGGTATATCAGGGAAAAAGAGGGAAAAGGAGATCAGGAGGTGATCGATCTGGCCGCCCTGCTACACGATATCTCCGATGCAAAATTCAATGGGGGCGATCTGGACAAAGGAGGCCGGCTGGCCACAGAATTCCTTACGGACCATGGCCTGGAACCGGAAAAGGTGAAGCACATCGGGAAGATCATCCAATATGTTTCATTCAAAGGGGGATTTCCACAGGACCAAATCAACAGCATCGAGTTTCAGATCGTTCAGGATGCCGACCGGCTCGATGCCATGGGAGCCATTGGGATAGCCAGGGCCTTCAATTACGGGGGATTTAAGAACCGGCCACTCCACGACCCGGAGATCCCGCTGCGGGAATACAATGATACAAAGTCATACCATCAATCGGATGCACCAACCATCAACCACTTCTACGAAAAACTTCTGAAGCTAAAGGATCTGATGAATACACAAACCGGGAAAGAGCTTGCTAAGGAACGGCACCGGTACATGGAGCAGTTCCTTAAGCAGTTCTATCGTGAGTGGGATCCGGAATAATCCTAAAATAGGAAATTCATGTTGATATAGAGTCCGCTGTCTCCATCCTCCCTCTTCGCTGCCATCCCGTAATTCACTGTAATGATAAAGTTCTCATTGAGGGCCAGGTGAAACCCGGCGCCATATCCAATGTGGGGAACCTCTTTTGCATCCAGGTCGACAACCTCAGCAGGACGGTCGGCTGGCAATCCTGCCGGTATACCAGAAGAATCAAACGCATACTTCTGGGTCACCATTCCGGCATCGGCAAAGGCCGACAAAGCGATGTATATATTCTGGTTCAGAACCGTGGTTCGAAGGATCTTCCCCCTCATCTCCACGTTTGCAAATGCAAATCCATCCCCCACAATGCGGTTTCGCCTGACACCCCGGACAGTCTTTGATCCCCCTACCCCGTCCCGGGTCAACGTGGGAACCGTATTGAACACATAGGGCAACATGTAGTAGGGCATTTCGCCCGTCAGTTTCCCCTGGTAAGAGAGTCGGTAAACAAAGTTCATCCGCTCCGGGATCAGTGTAAAGTATTGCCTGTGGGTCAATACAAAACGGGTATAGCTGTAATCCGTATTGCTTAGAAATGAGGGCGCGTAATGCAGCTGCATCTCGGTCCACACCCCGCTGAAGGGGTTGGGCTCATTGTCACGGGTATCGTAGACCAGTCCGCCTTTCAACAGGGTATGGTTTCCCCCTTCAGCCTGATCAGGCCCAATCACACCCCAGTCTACGTAATCCTGGTAGAGGGAATTTTGTGACAACAGGTCCGACTCCTTCCCCTCATTCAGGGCATCCACATCTACCCTCCCGATGGTGTTGCCAAAATATGCAATCCCACCCAGCCAACGGAATTTCTGTCCGATGATCTCACCCTGGAAATCGGCTTTCAACCTGATCAGCTGCCTCGAGTGCCTGTAATAGAGCCGGTTGGCATTCCCCGCTGCATTCAAACTCTCTTCAAAATCCAAATTATAGATCGCCTGGTAACCGTTAAACCCGTAGAAATCAAGTGCCTTCTCGGTCAGGTAACTGGCTTCAAAAAAGGACCTGACTCCCGGTATTAGTTTTTCCGAATCAAAGGTGATCATGTTGATTCCGTTTCCTTTGGTGGTCCGGGACCACTCCACATACACCGAATGGTCGTACTTTGGATACCTGGATCCATCCCCATACCAATAAAGGTTTGCCAGCAGACCGTATTTGAATCCAATATCCGAGTCATAAGCCACCACAGGTACCCCGCCAAAGGAGAATCCTGATTTTGCATTTTCAGCACTGGTGGCTGAAGTTGAGTCAGCATCCTGGGCAAAGAGCCCTGCTGAGATGATTGAAATAAGAGAGAGAGCAAGCAGTCGGTTGATCATATGTTTTAGTTTTAGCACAGGCAATATAGAAATAATTCCCCATTCTGTGGATTTACTGAGATTTATGTACATTGTGGCCATATAACTACAACTAAATGAGATTCATTCGACCCTTTCTTTACCTGCTCATGGTTCTTGTGGGCGCCTTTTTGCTCTTCCTTCTCTTTGCCACAGTTGACGATTACCGTCCACCCGGTATAACCAGTATACCAACTGAGGGAGAGGCCCCTGAGATACCTGATACAGCACGGATCACGATTCTGAACTGGAACATCGGTTATGCGGGCCTTGATGCCTCCATGGATTTCTTTTATGATGGCGGTGCACAGATGCGACCCTCCGGGGAAGGGGTGACCACCAACCTTGAGGGCATTAAGGAGATTCTCTCCCCGTACAACGGCTACGATTTCATCCTCCTGCAGGAGGTGGACCTCGATTCAAAGCGTAGCTACCACCGGGACCAGGTCCGGTCCATTGGAGCGGGCTTTCCAGGTTACACTGCCTCTTTTGGAACGAATTACGATGTCTTTTTCGTACCCATCCCCCTCTCCGAACCGATGGGAAAGGTGGAGTCGGGACTGCTGACCCTGTCAAAACAGGGTGCTTCAAAGGTGGACCGTCACAGCTTTCCGGGTAACTACTCATGGCCCATGAAGCTTTTTATGCTCGACCGCTGTTTTCTGGTACAACGGCACCCGGTCAGCAACGGAAAGGAGCTGCTGGTTATCAACACCCACAATTCTGCCTATGATGACGGGACCCTCAGGTCACAGCAGATGGAGTATCTCAAAGAGTTCCTGCTCACAGAATACAGGGCAGGGAATTACCTCATTGTGGGAGGAGACTGGAACCAGACACCCTATGGTTTCAAGCCTGAGCTTCCCTCCCACCGGTTTGACACAATCAACCTCACCTATATAGATAAGGATTACCCCTCGCCCGAATGGAGTTGGGCATTCGACCCAAACCTGCCCACCAACCGGCGTGTTGCCGTGCCCTATAACCGTTCAACATCCTTAACCACAGTGATCGATTACTATCTGCTCTCCCCAAACATCGCACTGGAGGAGGTGAAAACCATCGATGTCGATTTCCGGTTCAGCGACCATCAACCGGTTCAGCTCAAAGCCAGGTTGAGGGCCCGGTAGGATACGGCATGGCCAAACTTACCCACTAACCCACTAACTACTAACCCGCTAACCAACTAACCAACTAAACCCACCCATACCCATGAAAACCGTCAAGAGAATTCTTGCAATCGTACTTGTAGTCGTGGTTCTTGCTCTGGCCGCCGGTATGATTTTCCTGAACAACCTGAAGACAAGGGCTGTCCCGGATTACAACAGGGATGTGGATCTGGAGAACCTGACCGAAGAGGTGACCGTATTCAGGGATTCCCTGGGCATCCCCCACATCTATGCAGCCAATGAGCAGGATCTCTACCGCACCGTGGGGTATGTGATGGCCCAGGACCGGCTATGGCAGATGGACCTGATGAGAAGGATCACCACCGGAAGGCTGGCGGAGGTGCTTGATCCGGGACTTGTGGGTGCCGACCAGCTTTTCAGGGCGCTTCAGTTTTCGAAGAAGTCGGAATTGGTTATCTCAAAAACAGATCCGGAGATCCTGGCATGCCTTGAAGCATTTTCCGATGGCGTAAACCAGTATATCGGACAGCATCAAAAGAGGCTTCCCTTTGAATTTACCATGTTGGGATACAAGCCCGAACCATGGGAACTTGTTCATACATTCAACCTGATTGGTTATATGCATTGGGACCTGGCTTCAGGGTGGAAGGATGACATGGCATTATATAAGCTGAGAAAAGTACTGGATGAAGCCTGTTTCAAAGAGCTCATTCCAGATAAGGATCACCAACCCTCCTGGGTCTATCCGGATGATATGGCCTCAAAAGAGCCTCTGGAGCTGCAATCAAATATGGACGATGCCATCGGGATCGTGGAGGAGCTGGGACTGCAGGTTTTCCTGGCCTCCAATAACTGGGCTGTATCCGGAACAAGAAGCAAGACCGGAATGCCTATGCTGGCCAACGACATGCACCTTGGACTCATGGCACCCGGCATATGGTACCAGATACACCAGGTGGTGGAGGGATCGGTCAATGTAACGGGTGTGGCGCTGCCAGGTTGTCCCTATGTTATCGCAGGGCACAACGAGGACATTGGCTGGGGATGGACCAATCTCTATGTGGATGATACGGACTTCTACCTGGAAACCATCCATCCCGGTGACAGCAATCAATATAGACTGGATGGCCAGTGGAAAGAGATGGAGGTGATTGAGGAGTCCATCAGGGTGAAGGGAGAGGAGAACCCTGTAACCAGGGTGAACAGGTTTACACACCGGGGACCTGTGGTAAGCAAGTTCAAAGATGTCAATGACAGGATCATCTCCATGCGGTGGACAGGCACCCAGTACAGCAACGAGATGCGGGCTGTCCACCTGCTTAACCGGGCCTCTAACTGGGATGAATTCAGGGAGGCTGTCAGTACCTTTTACGTCGGCCAGAACGGTGTTTATGCTGACCGGTTCGGAAACATCGGACTGCAAACAGTGGCAGCCGTTCCCATCCGGCCGGAAGGAGACGGTATCTCCATTTACCCGGGAGATACCTCCCGTTATGACTGGACGGGTCAGGTTCCGTTCGACCAATTACCCAACTCCTTTAATCCGGAGTGCGGCTATGTATCCAGTGCAAACAACCGTACGGTGGGAGACGATTACCCTTACTACATCGGCACATGGTACGATCTTCCATACCGCGTAGAGCGGATCAGGGAGATGCTTGATGAGCAGGAGTTACACGGTGCGGATGATTTCGGGCGAATGATCAGGGATCCGAAGTCCCTCCTGGCACAGAAGCTAACCCCCGCCTGGCTTGTAGCATTGAAAGAGCATACAGAAGGAGTCTACCGGTCAGCTTACGAACTCCTCGAACAGTGGGATTACAACATGGAGGCAGGCTCACCGGCAGCGATGATCTTCGATGTCATGTGGTTTGAACTTCACAAAACCATGTTCAGGGATGAACTGGAAAAGGAGCTCTATCTTCAGCTACTTGGAAGCAACAGCATATCATGGAACCTGATGAACAGGGTGGGAATTACAGGGGAGTCAGCCTGGTGTGACGATATCACAACTCCCGGTATCAGAGAGACCTATCACGATAACATCAGGACCGCCTTTCACCAGACGGTCGATACCATCTCTGTCATGTTCGGTGAGGATCCCCAAAGCTGGCAATGGAGGGAACTGCATCAGGTATCACTGATGCATCCCCTGGGAAGTGTGGATATCGTAGAGAGGATATTCAAGGTTAACAGGGGACCCTATCCCGTGGGAGGAAGCTTCCATACGGTCTATCGCTACAGTTACCCCATTGGTCAATCCTACATCTCCAAGTTCGGGGCTGCCCAAAGGCATATTTTTAATACAGCCAACTGGGATCGCTCCCTGACGGTTATACCCACTGGAAATTCGGGTGTTCCCGCATCCCCGCACTACATGGATCAGACGGAACTTTATCTGAACAACCAGTTCCACAGGGACCACTTCAGCAGGGAGGCTGTAGAGGCAAACAGGAAATACCAGGCGCTCTATAAATGATCACCAATCACAATTCAACAATTACCAATCCATGAAATCCATTAAAAAAATTCTTACAATCGTACTTATAGTCGTGGTTCTTGCTCTGGCCGCCGGTATGATTTTCCTGAACAACCTGAAGACAAGGGCTGTCCCTGATTACAACAGGGATGTAGAGCTGGAGAATCTCACCGAAGAGGTGACCGTATTCAGGGATTCCCTGGGTATTCCCCACATCTATGCAGCCAATGAGCAGGATCTCTACCGCACCGTGGGGTATGTGATGGCCCAGGACCGGTTATGGCAGATGGACCTGCTGAGAAGGATCACCACCGGACGACTGGCAGAGGTGCTGGATCCGGGACTGGTGGGTGCGGATCAGCTTTTCAGATCTTTGCAGTTCTCCAAAAAATCAGAACTGGTCCTGTCAAAAACCGATCCGGAGATCATTGCATCTCTGGAAGCATTCTCAGACGGGGTCAACCAGTATATTGAAGAGAACATCAAAAAACTGCCTTTTGAATTTACCATGCTGGGGTATAAGCCCGAACCATGGGAGCCGCTTCACACAGCCAATATGATCGGATACATGGCGTGGGACCTGGCCTCGGGATGGGGAACTGATATAGCCCTCTTTAAGGTGCAGCAGGTGTTGGATGATGCCCTCTTCAAAGAGCTGTTACCCGTCATGAGTTACCAGAACACCCCTGTTTTTACGGATTACATGAACACAAAAGAACCCCTTGAGCTGCAATCCCATATGGATGAAGCCATCGGGATCGTGGAGGAGCTTGGACTGCAGGTTTTCCTGGGATCCAACAACTGGGCGGTATCGGGGACCCGGAGTAAGACCGGGATGCCTTTGATGGCCAACGACATGCACCTCGGACTTATGGCACCAGGGATCTGGTACCAGATGCACCAGGTGGTGGAGGGTTCCCTGAATGTAACCGGGGTGGCACTTCCCGGATCCCCATTCATCATTGCAGGTCATAATGAAGATATTGGATGGGGGATGACCAATGTGACCGTGGATGACATCGATTTCTACCTGGAAACCATTAATCCTGAAGACAGCACGCAGTACAAACTGGACGGCGTATGGAGAGAGATGGAGCTGGTTGAAGAGACCATTGCTGTAAAGGGCATGGATGATCCGGTGACCCGGGTGAACAAATTCACTCACCGGGGACCGGTGGTGAGCAGGTTTAAAAATATTGACGACAAGGTAATCTCGATCAGATGGCAGGGTCAGGAATACAGCAATGAGGTAAGATCGGTCTATCTCCTCAACAGGGCAGCCAACTGGGATGATTTCAGGGATGCAGTGAAGACATTCAATTCGGTCAGTCAGAACATTGTCTATGCAGACCGGTTCGGGAACATCGGACTTCAGACCTCGGCAGGGGTGCCAATACGCAGGGAGGGTGGCATTCTGGTTTACCCCGGAGACACATCGCTTTACGACTGGATCGGCCAGGTTCCCTTCGAAGAGTTGCCCTACTCATTTAATCCGGAGTGCGGCTATGTCTCCAGTGCCAACAACCGAACCGTGGGTGAGAATTATCCCTATTACATAGGCACATGGTTCAGCCTTCCGAACCGGGTTGAGCGGATCAGGGAGATGCTTGAAGCACAGAAGGAACATGGCGTGGACGATTTCAGAAGGATGCTGAGGGACCAGACCTCCCATTTTGCAAAAAAGCTGACCCCTGTATATCTTCAGGCACTGAAGGGTCAAACAGACGGGATCTACCAGTCCGCTTACGAAGTCCTCGAACATTGGGATTACAACATGGAGGCAACCTCATCGGCAGCCATGATCTTCGAAATCATGTGGTTTGAGCTGCACAAAGCGATGTTCAGGGATGAACTTGGGACAGAACTTTGCCCCCTTCTGTTAAAAAACAACATCATCACCCGCAACCTGATCAACAAGGTGAGAATTACGGGTGAATCAGCGTGGACAGACAATGTAAATACACCCGATCTGTTCGAGACCTTTGATGACAACATCCGGACCGCCTTTCACCAGGCAGTGGATACCATCTCTGTCATGTTCGGGGAGGAGCCGGAAAGCTGGCAGTGGGGAGAGCTCCATAAAGTAGCCCTGATGCATCCCCTGGGGAGTGTGGATATCGTGGAGAAAATATTCAAAGTAAACAGGGGACCCTTTGCAGTTGGAGGAAGCTTCCATACAGTCTGTCCCTACAGCTACCCCGTCGGTCAATCCTACATTGCCAACCACGGGGCTTCCGAAAGACATATCTTTAACACGGCCAACTGGGACAGGTCCCTGACAGTCATACCTACCGGTAATTCAGGCGTCCCCGCATCCCCGCACTACCTGGATCAGACAGAACTTTATGTGAATAACCAGTTCCACAGGGACCATTTCAGCAGGGAAGCTGTAGAGGCAAACAAAAAATACCGGGCGCTCTTTAAATGATCGGGATAGGCATCTGTCAGGAGAGATAACCTGCCATGGTGTCCAGGAGCAATGTGGGATTGAGGGGCTTTGTGAGGTAAGCATCACAGCCGGCCTCCTCGGCCAGGTGATGGTCGATCGAAAAAGCATAAGCGGTCTGTGCAATCACCACCACATGGCCAGCAAAGGCTTTGATCTCACGGGTGGCTGTAAATCCATCCTTCTTGGGCAGGTGAACATCCATCAGGATCAGATCGGTTTCCGGGTGCTCCTTCATATAAGCAACTGCCTCCTCACCGTTGGAGATGTAATTAATCCGGGCACCTGTCTCCTTAAGGATCATACCCAGGAGAAAGGCACTGGATTCATCATCCTCAACCACGAGGATCTGCTTCTTATTCCACTTATATTCGCTCATCTTAACTTTGGTGTGCTTGATGTTTCATATTCAGGTTATTCTAAGTTACTATAAATAATGTTTGAAAAAAAATTAATTTTAGGCCCGCAGGAGATACCTGAACTAATTTAATCATTTCGGAAAATGAAACTGAAGAAAATCCTGGGAATTGATATCGGGGGCTCGGGAGTGAAAGGAGCCATCGTTGATACAAAAAAAGGTGAACTGATCACAGAACGCTACCGAATCCCCACACCTCAGCCCGCCACACCAGAAGCGGTTGCAAAAGTAATCACGAAAATTGCAAAACACTTCAAATGGAATGGCCCCATCGGGGTGGGATTCCCGGGAGTGATCCAGCAGGGAGTCGCCCGGACTGCTGCCAATGTGGATGATTCCTGGATCGACAAAAACCTGAACAAGCTTTTCTCCAAAGAAACCGGTTGCAAGGTTCATGTAGTGAATGATGCGGATGCCGCCGGAATGGCAGAGGTGAAATTCGGAGCCGGGAAAGGTGTGAAGGGAACCATCATCCTGATTACAGTAGGCACAGGACTTGGCACTGTTATATTTACCAACGGGAAACTGGTCCCCAACCTGGAGTTCGGACACCTGATACTCCACGGCGCCGATGCAGAGTTGTATGCATCCGATGCGGCCAGGAGCAGAGATAACCTTGACTGGGACACATGGGCCGGACGTTTTAATGAGTACCTGCTCCGGATCGAAGAGCTGGTATGGCCAGATAGGATCATCATTGGCGGCGGAGCCAGCAAGAAAGGAGAGAAGTTCTTCCCCCATCTCACCACCAGGGCAAAGGTTGTTCCGGCCACCCTGAAGAACGAAGCTGGCATCGTTGGCGCAGCCATGGTGAGCAAATATTATAACCAGCTGGAAAGCAAATGAAGTCTGTAACGTAAAAGAGCCGTCGCAGATAGCAACGGCTCTTTAACTTTTTAAACACTCAACCTCACAGACTTCCCACTACTTCTCCGCAGTCCAGTCTTTCAACGCATCGGCCAGCTTTACCAACTTCAGGAATTCAGACCTGTAGCCCTCTTCGTCCTCACCCCGGGCACCTTTGGCCATGGCAATCACCTGTTCCATCGAGGCCTCTGCCTTGTATTCAGAGTTGCGCAGGATTAAACCAAACTCTGCAATGGAGGCTGAGAAGCGAAAATTCTCAGAGGTCTTACCCGGATCAAGCAGGATGCCCTTTACCGGGATCTCCACCTTTGTGCTTGTGTTGCCATCGGGCTGCTTATAGCGAAGCTTGACGGTCATCAATTCGGCCGACGGGTCGGCTTTTACATTTTTCGAAGCTTTCACCTCTCCGCCCTTCTCCTGGTACTTCAGCGCATCGATGCTTTTGAGCGATTCACCGGAACCGGCCGGGATAATCTCATACAGTGCGGTTACCGTGTGACCGGCACCCATCTCTCCTGCATCCTTCTTGTCGTCGTTAAAATCCTCATCATTAAGAATCCTGTTCTCATATCCAACCAGCCGGTATCCTTTCACACGGGCGGGATTGAACTCAATCTGGAACTTCACATCCTTGGCGATGGTAAAGAGTGTTCCCCCGAATTCGGTGATAAAGACCTTCCTGGCCTCCTGGATATTATCGATATAGGCATAGTTGCCATTGCCCTTGTCTGCAATGATCTCCATCTTATCATCTTTGTAGTTGCCCATCCCAAATCCAAGAACGGTCATAAAAACTCCTCTCTCACGCTTTTGCTCAATAAGCCTTTCCATTTCGGCGTTGCTGGAGGATCCCACATTGAAATCTCCATCAGTGGCAAGGATGATGCGGTTGTTGCCCTCCTCGATAAAATTCTCCTGGGCCACTTTGTAGGCCAGCTTCAGTCCGGCGCCACCGGCAGTGGATCCACCCGACTGCAACTGATCCAGTGCAGCAATGATCTTCGGTTTCTCAGAACCATCTGTCGATTCCAGCACCAAACCTGCAGCCCCTGCATAGACCACAATGGCCACACGGTCTTCCGATCTCAGTTCATTCACAAGCATCCTGAAGGCCTGTTTCAGCAGCGGCAGCTTGTTGGCCGAACCCATGGAACCCGATACATCGATCAGGAACACAAGATTGGAAGGAGGAAGTTCGTCCTTATCAATACTTTTTCCTTTCAACCCCACATGCAGCAGCTGGTGTGATTCGTTCCACGGACACTGAGAGATCTCCGTATAGGCCGAGAAGGGATGCTTTCCTTCCGGTTCTGGATAGTCATAGTTGAAATAGTTGATCATCTCCTCGATCCTGACGGCATCTTTTGGGGGCAGCTGTCCCATATTCAGGAAACGCCGCACATTGGAGTAAGAGGCCTTGTCCACATCAATGCTGAATGTGGAGAGCGGGTTGTGCAGCACATCCTTGAACCCATTCTCATGGATGGCACTGTACCCTTCGGTGTTATGGGGAATATAACCCGGTTCGGGACTGTACGCCATGTATCCGTAACTGGCACGTTTCGTGCGGACATGACGACCGGGAGAGCCCATGCCCCTGATCTGGACCCCGGCAAGCGTCCCGGACTTGGTCTCCTGCAAAGCCATATCATACTCCATATCATCAGCGATCACTACCTCTTCGAGCATAACCTCAGAAGCTTTCATCACCACATTGATCCGGTTTGATTTGGCAATTTTTATTACTTCGGTTTCAAAACCGATATAAGAGAAGACCAGGTATCTGTCCTCCGCATCCACCCGTACCTGGTAGGCACCCTTGATATCGGTAACGGTTCCGTTTTTGGTTCCCTTTACTGTCACATTCACCCCGGGAAGGAGGTTACCGGCTTCATCCTTCACAACACCGTTGATGGTTCTGGGTTGCATGGGTGCAAGGCTAAATGAGGAAAAAACCAGCACGGCTAACATTGAGATTATTGCTTTCATGATTTCTGTTTTTAAGTTTGACTTCACCCTAAGGATGCAACGGTTGTGCCGATTCCATAAAAACTTCCGGTTTTTTTTTACTTTTATTGCTCCACGCCCTGAATATGCTCCAGATCAGCAAAAAACATCCGGAAAAAACCGACGAAGCCCTGCTCGTACAATTCAGGGAATCGGGGAACCTCGACCTGCTGGGCGAATTGTACTCCCGTTACATGCACTTAGTATATGGTGTCTCTCTCAAATACCTCTCCGACCGGTCCGAGGCCCAGGATACAGTCATGCACATTTTCGAAAAACTGATTACCGAACTTCCTAAACACGATCTGTCCAACTTTAAAAGCTGGCTCTATGTATTGACCAAAAACCACTGTTTAATGGAGATCAGGTCCCGAAAAAGTGCAGAGAAAAAGCTGGAAGGGTTAAAAACCGAACAGGAATTTATGGAATCGGAGGCTGAATTGCATCCCTTAGACAGGGAGGAAGGTTCACTGGAAGATGCCCTGAAAGCGTGTATTGAAAAACTAAAAACTGAACAGAAAGCATGTATTGAACTGTTCTATTACCAGGAGAGATGTTACAGGGAGATTGCTGAACAGCTCGGAATGGAAGAAAAAAAGGTGAAAAGCTACCTCCAGAATGGAAAACGTAACTTGAAAATCTGTTTAGAAGAAAAAAATGTCCGGTAAAAAGAGCCATAGGAGCACTGCAGCGTACCTGCAATACCTGAAGGGGGAGATCTCCGGCAGGGAGCGGAATGCCTTTGAACGGAAGATGGAGACTGATCCGTTTGATAAGGAGGCCCTGGAAGGATTGGAGCAACTGACTCCCGGCCAGGCGGAAGAGGATATCCTTGCCCTGCATGCCCGCCTGAACAGAAGACTTGCCAGAAGGAGAAGGATCGCCTGGTACAGTGCAGCTGCCACGGTGGCCTCCCTGCTTATTGTCGGCACCATCTTCCTGCAGATCTCCAACATGAACCTCAACCCTGAGGATAAGGCTCTTGAAGAGATGGAGCCTCCTGTTACAATGGATGAACAACCAGAAGCGGATCATCATACAGAGGATGTTGAGGAGAAGATCATAGCAAAAGAGATTGACTCCCGGTCTGACAATGATTTAAACAGGACAAAAGGAGCCTTAAAGGGAATTGAGGCTGCCCCGGGCTCCCCTGTTGCAGCACAGCCGGAGGCTCTGGAGGATTCTGAAACAGAGACAGATATGGCCGATGAGGAGATTCTGGACTTTGCCTATGAGGAGGAGGCCGAATCTGAAGTGATGATTGAAGAGATTGTGGTGGTGGAGGCAGCACCTGCAGACAGGGGCGATGGCACATTCGGGGATGAATCAAGAGCTGCATCCGTTGAGAATGTGACAGAGATGCCTGAGAAAAAGGGGAGATTGACCTCAAGGAGCCAGGGTTACGCGCTAAGCGAAGCTGAAAAGTCAGAAGAACCGGCCCTCTCCACAGAGGAGCTTTCTGAGGTGATCACAGGGAAGGTACAGGGTGTGGTCATCTCGGCCGAGGACCAGGGACCATTGCCCGGGGCCTCTGTGGTGATCAGGGGCACCTCCACCGGTGCAGTCACCGATATGCTCGGGCAATTCTCTCTGCCGGTTGAGGAGGATGAAAGCACCACCCTGGTGGCCAGCTATATCGGAATGGAGACCCTGGAACAGCATGCCGTGGCAGGTTCTGATGTGGAGCTGGTCATGCAACCCAATCTGGCCACCCTTGATGAGGTGGTAGTGGTGGGGTATGGTATTTCCGCCCCCGGGGATTCCGAATTGGCCGACTCCTACCAGGCCGCAGAGCCCTCAATAGGGTTCACTGAATACAGAAAGTACATTGAGGAGCAGATCCGTTTCCCGGCTCATGACACGGTGACCACCCGTGCCGTGGTGGTACTTAAATTCACTGTGACAGCAGCGGGAGAGATCACAGAGGTCAGACCGCTGCGCTCACCGGGAGTGGTGTTTACAGAGGAGGCTACCCGTTTGGTGAGGGAAGGTCCCTCCTGGAATCCGGCCATTAACCCGTATGGAATAACCATCGACGAGGAGGTCCGGCTGCGCATCGTATTTAAGAAATAACCCCAAACATGCCCCAACAATACTTCATAAGCTTTAATCATACCAACCAAAAAACGATCATCATGAGAAGAATTCGAATTGCTATCATAGCAGGATTAGCAATGGTCATTGCCATTGGATCCCTTTATGCCCAGGATCAATGTGCATTCAGTGATGCTGGTTATTCCAGTCTGTTTAACGGAGAGGAGCTGACGGGATGGATAATCCCTGAAGGTGACAATGGGCACTGGTCGGTCATCGACGGGGTCATAGACTACGACGCCAGGTCAGAGGCCGAGGGAGAGAAGAACCTATGGACCAAAGATGAGTTTGAAGATTTCAAACTGCATATCGAATGGCGGTTCAAAGGATACGGAGACCACCTTTTCCACCTGCCCACCATCCTGCCCGATGGCAGTTATGCGAAGGATAAAGATGGAAACACCGTTCAACCACTGGGGCCCAATTCAGACTCCGGAATCCTTCTGAAGGGTGTGGGGCAGACCAACCTCTGGTGCTGGTCAGTTGGTTCGGGTGAACTCTGGAGCGTGAGGAACAACATGGATCTGCCGGCTGAGGTACGTGCCGGTGCCGTTCCTTCTGAAAATGCAGATAAACCGGTGGGCCAGTGGAATGCTTTTGATATTACCGTAAAGGGTAACCGCATTACCGTTGTAAACAATGGCATTGTTGTTATCAATAACGCCCTCTTCCCGGGCCTGGACATCAAAGGATCCATCGGGCTCCAGCATCACGGCGGAGTGAACAGGGAGACAGGTAAGCTGCAGGGTGCCTCCAGCCTGGTACAGTTCAGAAATATCTGGATCAAGGAGATATAGCGGGATTACCCTCCACCCCTGGCAGATCGTGAGCTCGCTGGCTTGGTTCCAGTTATCCCAGAAACGATACCTCTGTCGGTTACGCAAGCACCTGTCAGGCTTAGAGTTTTTGGCAGCAAATAAGCAGATATCTGTTTAGGCTAGAGCAACTTTAATATGTAATATTATCCACCTATTAATACTATTACCAACTTTATAGTTGCATAATAGAGGTAATTAAATTAAATTTACATAGCATTTTTATCACAGATAGCATCGAAACAAGAAGTAGAAACATACTTAAAGGAACTGAAGGTGAAAACTGACATTTTCGGCATTTTGTTTCTTGATGACCGCGGCAAAAATCAACAAACACTGCACGATTTGGAAATTTCGCCAGCCAAACGTAAAGAAATAATAGGTTCATTAAAGGTAGAGGATTATTCACAAGGCCCTTTAAATGAGAAGATGCGTGGCATATTGCCTATGTGGATATTTGGCAAACTTGTAAGAAAGAAGGAGGTGTACATTAAAGTGAGCATGGGATTAAAAAATAACGAAGCAGTATGCATCTCATTTCATATTGCCGAACATCCTATGAATTACCCATTTAAAAAGTAAACATCATGAAAAGTCCATTTACAGGTAAAGAAATGAGCATTGTAAAAGAATGGCGAACCATGAGTTTTCGCAAAGACGAATTCAAGGTGTTGTTTCATTCATACAAATGTAAAGATACAGACGAACAGTTTGAGGATGATGCATTTGCTCAGATCAATTATAACCAGTTGGTTAATCAGTACAGGGTAAAATACAACACCCCTTTCCCTGAGCAAATAATTGCAATTCGAGAAAAGTACAGTCTTTCTGCAGCGAAAATGTCCGAGATCTTAGGATTTGGAACAAATGGTTACCGTCAATACGAAAGTGGTGAAGTACCAAACCAATCAAATGCCAAATTGATACAACTGGCCGAAGACCCACATGAATTTAAAAAACTGGTAGATTATTGTACTACGCTTAACCAGAAACTTATTGAAAAAACAAACCGTACCATTGAAAATTTATTAGAAGAACAAAAACGACATAAATTTGAAAAACAACTGGAAAACTATTTTTTTGGCACATGCTCGCCAAACTCTTTAACGGGATATAAAACTCCGAGTTTAAAGAAGTTTTCAGAGATGGTAGTTTTTTTCACCGAAAAGCTACAACCATGGAAAACCAAACTTAATAAGTTGTTGTTTTATTCCGATTTTATTATGCACCAACAAACAGGATTTTCAATGAGTGGGGTTCAATATCGAGCAATTCCTATGGGACCTGTTCCAAACAACTTTAATAGCATTTTTGAGTTTTTGGCAAATAAGGATGATATTGAGATTTATTATACAAGCTTTGCTGATGGTGGCACAGGAGAACAATTTAAACCCACCCAAAACAAAACTTTCAGTTCAGAATTGTTTACCGAAAAAGAATTGGAAATATTAAATGCCGTTGCCGACAGGTTTAAAAATACATCGACAAACGAGATAATTGAAATTAGCCATAGAGAAAAAGCCTGGATTGATAATAACACTGATAGAAAGCTGATAGATTACAATTATAGCTTTGAATTAAATTGATAGAGATCCCCATTCCCACTGTCCTTTTTGAAAAAGGGATTACTCTCGTGATCCCATATGGGGGATTACTCACTTCGCTCGTGATCCCATATGGGGGATTACTCACTTCGCTCGTGATCCCATATGGGGGATTCCAACAAAAGAATAAAAATCTCTGGTTGTCCGCTGGACAACCAGTTCATTTTTATTTGTCCTCCCGCTTATGAAAGCAAGCTTTCAACGCGGTCGTCCAAATAAAAATCCCCACACCTGCGGCGCGGGGATTTTTATTCTTTTGCGGAGAGAGAGGGATTCGAACCCTCGGTGCCCCGAAGAGCACAACGGTTTTCGAGACCGCCCCGTTCGACCACTCCGGCATCTCTCCCTGACTGCTGCAAAAGTAGTTTTTTTATGCGATATTTGGCATACGAAATAACCTCCCCTTTTATGCGTGCAAAACTACTTCTCCTGATTGCCTCCGCTCTATATATAATATCCGCAGGATGTGACTCCTCCCACCCTGTTATCACAGACGAAGCGGCTTATGTGAAATCTGTTGAAAAGTGGCAGCATGCAAGGATTGAGAGGCTGAAAAGCGAAACCGGGTGGCTCAACCTGGCCGGACTTTTCTGGCTGGAAGAGGGGGGAAACCGCTTTGGATCGGACCCTTCCAATGATATTGTATTCCCGGAAAAAGCAAATGGATTTTGTGGTGTGATCACCCTGAAGGAGGGGAAAGTGACCCTTGATGTGAAGGAGGGTGTAGAGATTACCAGCGGGAATCAGCCTGTTGACAATCTGGAACTCAGGGATGATCATTCAAAACCGACCACACAATTGCAGCAGGGCGATCTTTCATGGTACATCATCAAACGGGGAGACAAGTACGGGATCCGCCTGCGGGATTACAACCATCCCCGAATCGAAACTCTGGATCACATGCCCTCATACCCCGTTAACACAGATTGGGTAGTGGAGGCAACCCTGGAACTTTTCGATGAACCCAAAACCATCACCGTTGCCACCCCTGTGGAGGGTTTTACCGAATCGTACAAATGTCCCGGCGAACTCCATTTCAAAGTAAACCGCAAAAAATTGGCATTACACCCCTTTGCTTCCGGAAAGGGATACTTCCTGGTATTTGCCGACGAGACCACCGGTATTGAAACCTACGGAGCAGGGAGGTTTATCTATACCACTCCCGATTCCACAGGAAGAATCATTCTTGACTTTAACAAGGCCTACAACCCGCCCTGTGCCTTCAGCCCCTTTGCCACCTGCCCCATGCCACCCAGAGAGAACTTCCTGGATGTGACCATTGAAGCGGGAGAGAAATCGGTGCATCTAAAGTAGGCAGACCAACTGCAAATCGCCCCGGCAAACATTTCGGATTAAACTCCGCCTTTCTGAACAATTGAATTTTCTACTTGTTATTTAGTTAGAAAAAGCCATGCATTTCCCAAAAGATTTCATTTCTTTGGTGTGATGTAATACAACTTATCTGAATATATCATATATTTGGTGTGATGTAATACAACTTATTTGACTGTTTATCCCGAAAGAGAGAGCTCAACACAATATGGGTAAAACTTAATGAGATGAACCACTGCCCTTTAACTACAGTTCATGCCGATCAGAAATGGATGCGGCGCTCAGACTTTCGAGCGACAGCAAAGGTGTTTTGCACTCATCATCCCGCCCATTTTACATATAATCCAGTAAAAGAATTCACTGCAACGCAATCTGGTATGACCAGAATTGAGAAGATGCATATGTACCAACTATCTAACCAACTAAAAGACTAGCAAACTAACTAACTACCTAAATTGAGAGAAGTAAAACCTAGAATCTATGTTTAAACTACTTAACAAAATCTTATTCCTGGTTCTCATCGCCGGATTTCAAAGTCTGTCAGCGCAGATTGAAATAACCGGAACAGTAACTGATGAGAACGGAGAGGCACTAATCGGTGCTACCATTGTTGAAAAGGGGACTGTTTCAGGGACAGTGACTGACTTGGATGGTAAATATGTGATCGAAGTCAGTGACGGAAACAGTGTACTGGTATTCTCCTACATCAGCTATTTAAGCAAAGAGATTGCAGTCGGGGGTAATAGAGTGCTGGATATGATCCTCGAACTGGACAGAACGGAACTGGATGAAGTGGTGGTGGTAGGTTACGGCGTTCAAAAGAAGAGTGATGTAACCGGAGCCATTGTTTCTGTAAAATCGGCCGAGATTTCTAAAACCATTTCTGTCAATGCAGCCAGTGCACTGCAGGGAAAGGCAGCCGGTGTGGCAGTAACTTCCAATTCCGGAACTCCAGGAGGAGGGTTGAAGGTTCGGATCCGTGGGGTCGGGACCATCGGTGACGCAAGCCCCCTATATGTGGTGGACGGCTTTCCCACCAATGATATCGGCTACCTGAATCCCGGGGACATCGAATCCATGGAGGTGCTGAAAGATGCCTCAGCTTCTGCCATTTATGGTGCAAGAGGTGCCAATGGGGTCATCCTGATCACCACCAAATCGGGAGGTGACGGGGATGGCATCATCAACTTCTCTGCATATTACGGGTCGCAGTCAATCCGCAACACACCCAACATCATGACAGGTCCCGAGTATTACGAGACCATGAAAGAGATGTATGCCAATGCAGGGGGCCAACCATTCCAGTTGAAGGAGATCACTCCAGAGGGGCTTCCATACGCCGGCGACACCACCCATACCACCGATTGGTTTGACCAGCTGAGCAGGGTGGCACCGGTTGCCAACTACGAGTTGTCAGTTTCTGGTGGCAACGACAAGTCACATTACATGCTGGGCGGAAGCATCATGGATCAGGAGGGTACCATTATTGGCTCATCCTATAACCGCCAGACCCTGCGCTTTAAAGTGGATACCAAAGTGAAAGATTGGCTGGAGGTAGGGTTCAATTCCAACATCTCTAACAAAACACGAACCTCAGTAACGGAACGGAGCATGTATTACGGCATTGTGCTGAACACACTGCGTACCGATCCTTTAACTCCTATCTTACATGATTCGACCCAGCAGTATTACGAGCCCGCATACCAGGACATTGGCAATCCGGTTGCCAATGTGGCTTATGACAACTATGTGAACAAGCAATTCCGGACGGTGAATAATGTGTATGCCAGCATCTCCTTCCTGGACCACTTCATCCTCAGGTCCAGTTTTGGTCTTGACCTGAACTACAGTACATCGGATGATTATTATCCCGAGCGTTACTACCTGGGAAGCGACAAGAACGACAGACCATACAGTACGATCTATCAATACAATGGACAGACCCAGTCCTGGCTGAATGAGAACATCATCACCTATTCCAGGGATATCGAGGATCACAGCTTCACAGTCATGGCTGGTTTCACCGCACAGGAGATCACTGCCCGCTGGCTCACCGCGGAAAAAGATACCTTGGCAAAAGACATTGAAGTCCTGAGGTATTTCAACTCGGCAACCGGGGAGGAGCGAGTTACCGGTAGTGCCTCTGCCAATGCCATGATCTCCTACCTGGGCAGGGTAAATTACAACTACAAGGACAAGTATCTGCTGACCTCTTCGGTACGGGCGGACGGCTCCTCCCGGTTCGGTGCCAACAACCGCTTCGGGGTCTTTCCATCCGTTTCGGCCGGGTGGAATATCCTGAGGGAACCTTTCATGCAATCGGCACCTGCACTGTCCAGACTGAAGCTCAGGGCAGGCTGGGGACAGATCGGAAACGATAAGATCAGCAATTATGGCTATTCCGCCAGTGTGAACTTCAGCAAGTCGCACAGCTACATCCTGGGGGGGCCAAACTCTTCACAGCATCAGGTATATGGGGCAGCTCCAAGTAATTTTGGGAATCCAAACCTTAAATGGGAAACAGTTGAATCAACCAACTTTGGGATCGATTTCGGCCTGTTTGAGAACAGGATCTCCGGTAGCCTGGAGTATTATATCAAGAATACCAAGGAGATGCTGGTGAGAGAGCCTGTTCCCCAGTATGTGGGGTTCACCTCTAATCCTTATTCAAACATAGGGGAGATGAGAAACCAGGGGTTTGAATTATCCATGACCTATAAGGAGGTAATGAGTGATTTCAGCTATGATGTCACTTTGAATGGTGCCATCAACAGAAATGAGCTGGTGACCCTTGGGAAGGGGCAGCCCATCCCCGCCGGCACCATACAGGCAGGATCCATATGCCTGAATGACGTAGGACATCCCATAGGTTCGTTTTACGGGTATGTAACCGACGGTATCTTCCAAAACCAGGAAGAGATCGATGGCACCGCACAGCCCGATGCACGTCCTGGCGACATCAGGTACCTTGACCTGAATGGTGACGGAACCATCACCGATTACGACAGGACATTCATAGGCAATCCCCAACCTAAACTCTTCTACGGAATCAACTTCAATGCCCAGTATAAGGGTTTTGATCTATACCTTTTCTTCCAGGGGAGTTATGGCAACCAGGTGTTCAATGCAACCAACTGGTATCTCTGGCATACTGCTGAACAGTACAATCGTTCAAAGGATCTGCTGGAGAGCTGGGATGGAGAGGGCTCAACAGACAAGTTCCCGGCTTTGAATACCACGGACCTGCACGGAAACAACAACCGCATTTCTGACAGGTACATCGAAGATGGAAGTTACCTTCGACTAAAGAACTTACAGATCGGATATACCCTGCCGGGTTCACTCACCGGTTCCGTTGGTATGAAGGAGGTGAGGATCTATGTGAGTGGTCAGAACCTGCTGACCTTTACCAAATACAGCGGGCTTGATCCCGAGATCGGCAACCTCTACAGCGATCTGAGTGCCGGGGTGGACCTTGGAACCTATCCACAGTACAGGATCATCCAGATGGGAGCAAAAATCGTTTTTTAACCGGTTCAAAATAAAAGAGATGAAAAAGACAAGCATATATATGATTCTGATTCTCCTGGTCCTGTTTTCAACCGGATGTAAAAAGGATTTCCTGGAGAGAACAGAGCCGGCTGTGATCAGCCTGGAAAGCTTCTATGCGGATGCTGATGATGCCGAGATGGCCATTATAGCATGCTACGGACCATTGCAGTGGCCTTACTTTGTTTCACCCCTGATGCTCCCTGATATGATGTCAGATGATGGTGTAAAAGGAAGCACCTATGGTGACAACTCACTACACTGGAATGAGATGGCCGAATTCCAGGGTTTAACCTCCGCCGGGATTATAGAATGGAAATGGCGTACCACCTTCAGGGTAATCTTCAGGACCAACATGGTATTAAGTAGAGTTCCTGAAATTGAGATGGATGAAGTACGACGCAACCAGATCCTGGGTGAAGCTTATTTCCTCAGGGGTTATGCCTTCTTCGAGTGCGCTATCGCCTGGGGAAATGTACCCATCATTACCGAGCCGCTGGAAGATTATTACATACCCAACAACCCATCCGAAGAGGTTTGGGCACAGGTAATCAGCGACCTGGAACAGGCCATTGAACTGCTGCCTGAAAAGAGTGAATGGCCTGCAAACCAGATCGGAAGGGCAACCAAAGGGGCGGCCATAGCCCTGTTGGGCAAAACTCATCTCTACCGGCACGAGTTCCAGGAGGCGGAAGACATTTTCAGGCCCCTGGTCGAATCAGGGGAGTATACCCTGGCATCCGACTTTGGTGAGGTCTTCACCCTTGAAGGAGAGAATGGGACAGGCTCCATACTTGAGCTTCAGTTTGCTGAACTGGGAGAAGATGATGTGTATGCAGCCGAAGGTAACTTCATTATCAAATTCCAGGGACCCCGGGATATTACAGGCTGGGGATTTAACCAGGGTACCTTTAAGTTGCTCAACGAGTTTGGTTATTATGCAGTGGACAATGAGAGCCTTGATAAACTCGCAAATTACGGTCCGACTCCGGATGCCAACCTCATCGACGTTGCCAATTCACTAAGTGCTTTATCAGGAAACCAATACGAATCTCATGAAGCACTGAAGACAGCTCTGGCCGGGGCCATTACTGCCGGTCAGCTGGCCAATTATGAATACATCATCTGCAGGTCTCTGTTCAAACCTGCCGATCCGAGGTTCGAACATACCTTTGTCTTTCTGGATGAAACTGTCGATGGGGTCTATATCAATCCTGATATAGGTCAGGCCACCGACCATTATACAGGTGTATACAATAAGAAAGCCTTTATGGCCCACGTTCCGGACATCTGGAGATTGGCACCAATTAATGAAAGACTCATCCGTCTGAGTGATATTTACCTGATGTATGCCGAGGCAGCTGCAGAGAACGGCAATACAGGCGAAGCAATAACCTACCTGAATATGGTTCGGCAGAGGGCTGCCAGCGGAAGTGCACTGCCATTGAATAATTTCCCCAACTACACCGACGGCTACGGGGTACAGTATGAAGATACCGGGGAGGACCTTCTCAGAGCCATCTATAATGAGCGCCGGTTAGAACTGGCTTTCGAGCATCACAGGTTCTGGGACCTGGTGAGAACCGGCCAGGCTGCCGATGTGCTGGGTGAATTCGGATACGTGGAGGGAGTTCACAATGTATTCCCCATTCCTCAGGGAGATATCGACCGTTCAGGCGGTGTACTTGTACAGAATCCAGGATATTAAAAGCTATGATCATGAAAAATTCAATCATCATTTTATTCGTCATCACCGTTGCAGCGCTTACCAGCTGCAATAAGGAGGATGCACCGGAAGCAGCTTTTGAGGCCTCTACCACCGCTGCGGTGGTGGATGAGGAGATTGATTTCACAATCACCGGAATAGGAGAGTTCTGGTCATTCTGGCCCGGCGACGGAAGTCCGGCGATGAATATTGAAGAGGACAAATTTCAATATTCCTACACGGTTCCCGGAACATACAAGGCAATAGTCATAGCCTCAAACTTCCTGGATGATTTTTCTGTTCAAAGGGATTCTGCCATGATCCAGATTACCATTACTGACAATGAGGAACATGCGCATACCAGGTTCTCTACCTACAAGCTGGATTTCAGGTACAATTTTGCCGGATTTGAGGATAAGAAAATCAAGTATAAACTGGATGGTTTGATCAATGGTACCGAGATATCATTTGAAGTCCCAAATTCTGCTATTCTGGATGATATGAAATCTGTTTTCGCCATTCCCGGCACATCCAAAGCCTATATTGGAAATGTCCTTCAGGAATCAACCAGGACCAGAAATGATTTTAATAATCCGGTGGAATACCGCATCGTGGCAAGTGACGGAACGGAGGAGATCAACACGGTTACTGTGACCAGGCTTCCCAAATCATCAAATTCCCAGTTGCTCTCTTTTGACCTGACCGGGATGCCAGGTGGTATCACCTCATCCTCAACACAGGATGGAAACAGTGTTGATGTGCTACTGACCGACAGCACCGGCCTAACCGCTTTGAAAGCGGCATTTTCCATCCATGACTTTGCCAGGGCATATATAGATGGGGTGGAGCAGGTTTCAGAAAAAACCACTTCTGACTATAGTGCGGGCGTAGTGCTTAATGTAATAGCAGAGGATGGAACAGAATCGAATTATGAGATCAATGTACTGTTTACGCCGGTACTGGTCCGGTTCTTTTTTGGTGAAGGAAATCCTTTTGTTGCCGAAGGGCTTTTCAATGAGACCATGGATACTGTTTTTGTGGATGCTCCGGCAGATTCGGATCTTACAGCGCTGAAACCTTCGTTTATTACAAGGCCATTTGACTGCGTAGTCAGGCTGGGAGGGGTTGTCCAGGAGCCAGGAGTCACAGAGACTGATTTCTCATCACCCTTGATCTGTACGATCTCCGGAGACACTGACACCGAAGTTGTTATATCGGTTCAATAGCTTTAGTACATCATGAGACTGTAACTATAAAAAATTTTACCGATGATGTTTAACAAGATGATTTTCCAACCACCATGAACCTTTATGGCTCTGCTAATGTTATTATTTATCGCGCGTTCAAATATTTATTAATCAAACCAAAAATTAACATTATGAAAAAAATTACTACTATTTTGGCTATAGCTTTTATGGCCGTTGCAGCTTTTGCTCAAACCGAATATGTTGTATTCGAGGAGAATTTTGATGATGCTGCTGCTGACCTGCGCTGGACTATTGGTGAAAGTTCAGCAGATAACTCTTCTGACTTTAAATTTGATTACATCTCTGCCGGTATACCTGCGGCCCCTAATGGAGGCGGACTGGGAGTGAAGTTCGAGTCAAATATTGCTGATGGAGAGGGCACTCAGATTCATGCATTTCCC
Source organism: Bacteroidota bacterium (assembly GCA_039714775.1). Lineage (GTDB taxonomy): Bacteria > Bacteroidota > Bacteroidia > Bacteroidales. The sequence continues at coordinate 1,414 of JBDLIQ010000013.1, read as the reverse complement.
GTTGACCAATCATTTAGTGGCCATTACATCCTTCAGGTTGATCTATGGATGGCTACAGATACATCAGGATCAGGAACAACAGAATTCGCTGTACTTGGGGTGATGCATACCGATGAAATAATTCCAAGTAACAACGGATATGAATTTGCTTTTACTGGTGAAAATGGTTCTGCCAGGGATATCAGAGTAGTTGAGGAGGGGATAGAATTAAGAGCCGATGATGGTGAAGGCGGTTATCGGTTGGATACAGACGGTGCCCTAACCCAGAATAATGATGACCTTTCGCCATATAGTAATGCTTATGAGGGAGACATGCCTTTCGGTAAGTGGTTAACTTTAACTGTCGAAGTTAGTCCGGATGATCTGATTTGGAAAGTGAACGATACCCTCTGGGTCTCAATGGCACCAGCATTTACTCAAGATGGCAATATCTCCATTGGATATGCGGATTGGTTCAGTTCTGTTGCAGACCCAACGGGTAGTATGTTCGGATTATATGACAATGTCAAAGTGACAAAGATTGCCGGAGTTGGAGTTGAAGATGTTACTTTAAATAGAGTTTCAGTATATCCCAACCCTGCATCAGGAATTATTAATGTTGTTGTTAGTGAGCGTTCTTCTTTGGAACTGATTAACTCAATCGGACAAACTGTACAAAGAAACGTTGTGGATGCAGGTCAAACAACTGTAAATATTTCAGATGTCAGGCAGGGTATCTACTTTGCCCGGTTTACCTCTGAAAGTGGCAGTGTAGAGATCCACAAAGTTGTAGTTAAGTAAACGATCTATAACTGAATAGTTATTAGGCGGGGCCGGTGGTGTCCCGCCTTTTTTTTTGAAGTCTGCATATTGTTTTCATAATAAACTTTATGTACGTTTGGTGTGATGTAATACAAGTAACGATTGGTAAACAACAATGTAGCTATTGAAAAGATCATTATTAAGTAGGACACCATTGAACCATCATATGGATAAAACCAACATTACCAGGGTCGAGATCTTCAAGCTCAACATTCCTTACAAGGAGCCCTTTGTAATCTCCCTTGGAGTGATTCCGGAAGCCACCAATGTGGTGGTGAGGCTCCATACCGATCACGGGTTGACCGGCACGGGAGAGTGTGCACCCTTCGTCTTTATTGTGGGGGAGACCCAGGAGACAGTTTATGAGCTGGCTAAAAAGGTGGGCAAGCTGCTTATTGGGAAAGATCCATTCGCCATTGAAGAGCGGCTGAAAGAGATCGACCGGGCCGTGAAAGGAAACTACACCATGAAGAGTGCATTCGACATGGCACTCTACGACCTGGCTGCACAGGAAGCAGGTATGCCGCTCTACCGGCTTCTGGGGGGTAGCAACAACCGTCAGATATATACCGACATGACCATCAGCATCGGCGATCCTTCAAAAGTAGCAGCC
>JBDLIQ010000012.1:0-55926 GCA_039714775.1 Bacteroidota bacterium | reverse complement strand
TCATTCATGAAGGGAACTGCTGCCATCCCTGAAGTAAGGATGTGTATCCCGGTGGATCTGGCAAAAATCCGTAACCAGGAGCGACTGCTTTTATGGTAATGATGCTGCGGTGCTGCTACTCCCACTCTTTCAGTCGCGAATAGAGCAACCGCCGGTTCATCTTCAGATATTCGGCCGTTTTTGACTGGTTGTTTTTGCATTTTTCAAGCGCATCGAAGATGATCTTCTTCTCAACAAAGGCGATCACATCTTTAAAGGTCATCCCCTTTTCAATCATCTTCATATAATCGGTTCTGTCAACATCATCATTGGATGGCCCAGGGATATGCCCGATCTGTAAAACCTCACCCGGAGAGGTAACAATTGCACTCTGAATTGTATTTTCCAGTTCACGTACATTCCCCGGCCAGTGGTACTTTTTCAATTTACGAAAGGTATCCTTTGTAACAATGATCTTTTGGTTAGGGCAGAATTTTTTTATGAAATGCTCTACAAGCTGAACGATATCCGACATCCTCTCCCTTAAAGGAGGAACATGAATTGAGACCACATTCAGGCGGTAAAAGAGATCTTCCCTGAATGTTCCGGCATCTACTTCAGACTTGACATCCTTGTTGGATGATGCAATAATCCTCACATTTGCTGTTACAGGCTTATCACCACCAACCCGAAAGAAAGGCTGCTTCTGAAGAACCCTGAGAAGCTTGACCTGAAGGGAGGGAGGCATGCTGTTGATCTCATCAAGATAGACGGTTCCTCCATTGGCAATCTCAAAAAGCCCTTTACGCTGAGCAAATGCACCCGTGAAAGCCCCTTTCTCATGACCGAAGATTTCACTTTCAAGAAGCGATTCTGAAATAGCGCCACAGTTGATCTTCACATAGGGCTTATCACTAATCTGAGAGTGTCTTTGAATGGCATCGGCAACCAACTCCTTTCCCGTGCCGCTCTCCCCCTGGATGAGGATTGTTGCATCCGTAAATGCCACCCGGCCAATAAGCTTATAGATATCCCGCATCCTGGAGCTCTTGCCGATAATATCATCACCCGGTGAAGCCTCTGCAGGTGACTCCACCATTGTCCTGAGTTGCTCGACCTCTTTGAGCAGGTTACCAAATTGAAAAGCCCGCTCTACTATAAGAAGAAATTCATCCAGTTCAAACGGCTTTTCAATGTAATCAAATGCACCTGATTTCATTGCTTTGATGGCCCGTTCACTGGTTCCGAAGGCGGTGAACATGATAACCGGAATATCTTTATTGATGATCCGCAACTCTTCAAGAATCTGCAGGCCATCTTTACCTGGAAGGTTGATATCCAGAATGACCAGACCTGGTATCTCCTCTTTGAAAATATCAATGGCTTCCTCTCCGTTTTCAGCCACCACTACCGAATATCCCATGGGGGTTAGCAGATCAGAGATATTTCTTCTGATGGATGACTCATCATCGACTACCAGTATGGTCTTCTCATCACTTTGCATAATCAGTTATGTTTTGATGTACCGGCAGGGTGATCGTGCATTTCACACCACCCTGCTCCCGGTTTCTAAAGGTAATGGTTCCGTTATGAGCGGCCACAATCTCATGAGAGATACTTAATCCCAGTCCGGTCCCTGTCTCTTTCGATGTAAAGAAGGGATCAAAAATCTTATTCAGTATCTCGTCAGGAATTCCTGTGCCCGTATCAGAGATTTCGATGGTTACCATCCCCTTTGTTTCATGATAGATGGTTGCTATGGTGATCACTCCCTGTACTCCGATCGATTCAACTGAATTTTTGATGACATTGATCAACACCTGTCTTAAAGTATTGCCGTCAGCCTCAATAACAGGCAGGGCTGTTTCAAGCTGCCTCTTAAACACGATCTGCTTCCCGGAACCGTTCAAATCAACCAGGCTGACAACCTCCTCAATAACCTGATTTAATTTAGTGAGTTTCAGGTTTTTATCAATGGGCCTTGAAAAAACCACCAGCCTTTTAACCATCTGAGACAGTCGGTTGATCTCATCCAGGACAAGCTTCAGGGAATCGGGAGGAATCTGCTGCTGCATCTCTTCGCTTTGCATCACCTCCCTCTCCCACATCTGAACCCGTGTCTTTACAACAGATAATGGTGTCCTGACCTCGTGGGCTACACCGGCAATCATCTTGCCCAGTGATGCCATCTTCTCTTTATGCTGCAGCTGTTTTTCCAACTCGATCCGGTCGGTGTTCTCCCTCTCCAGCATGGCAAGCATGTCATTGATACTGGCAGGGATGAAGCCAAACCAGCCACCTCTTCGTTTCAGCCGGTATCCGGGATTGTTGTGAACGTTCTTTAACTCCTCCCTGATGTTCTTAATACCGCTTCTTAAAAAGAGTGAGATCATGGCCATAACCAGAAACCCAAAAAGGGAGAGCAGGGTAGCCACATTGATGATCCGCTTCAGGCGTGCCACGGGAAGCTCTCTTTCGATATGGACCCTGATCCATACAGCGCCAACCGGATCCCCCTGAAAACTTAGAGGAGCTGTGGCAAGTGGGAACACTGCAGGATCGAATGCATGTACATTAATGATCTCCCTGTTACCGGTAACAGAAGAGTCGGCCTGGTCCCTGATTATTTTATATGACCTGGGGGGAGGTCCGTATGCCGGGACCGGCGGAGGTGATGTGGGAAAAGCATACCCCATGAAATCGTCCGGTTCACTGAAATAGGCTCCCCCCTCTAATCCAATATAATCTGCCAGGTATGGTGTGAACAGCTCAGTTAAGTACCGGTCAATCATCCTCAAAGAGTCCCTTGAGACACCTCCGGAGATCAGGCCCTGAATAAAAATCTTAGCCGGTTGGTCCTTTTCAATCTCATCTGAGAGCTGTCTGGCAAAAGAGATGCAAACCTGCTTTTTCTCGTTGATCAGTCTCTTCTCCAGCCTGGAATAATAGAAGAATGCGCTAATCGTAACCATCAGGATTGAAGCAAGCGCTATGAATACAATCTGAAGTAACTTCCTATTTTCTCTGGACAGGCCCATTCCGGGATCTTTACACACTTTAAAAGAGATCCTCCACAATATCGTAATTATTAAGCGCTTTTGTCAGTTCCGGAGAGGAATCGTTGAACAGCTTCATCATGGCATCCCTGTTCTTCAATTCAACTTTCGATACAACACGCAGTTTCAGCCTGGTTTTTGGATAGTGCTGTCCGTACCCGTCAGGCATCAAAAAATCACCCATGATCAGGTTGGGATTGAGGATCCCGGCCAGATCGGTACCGCTCTGTTCAAAGGCTCTTCTCCACAGTGGCTCCGAATAGCCATAGTGGCTGCAATTCAGGCTCAGATAGAGAGAACCATGACCATCGGGCAGTTTTGAAACAGCCTCTTCAATATAGAACGAAATTAGCATCTCTGTATCCTCCCCTACCGGATCCTGTTCAATATAGGACTGCAGCTGGGGACAGGACTGGGTCACCATGCGGTTCTCCCCGTAACCCGCCTCCAGAAGTGCTTTGCGATGGCTATCCTCAGAGATGGTTGTCTCTGTTCCTGTGATGATGGCGACTGATCGCTGCTCTGCCTCCAACGCCTCCTCAATCAGCTGCACACCCGACTCAACAATTCCCACAACAGGAGTCCCGGATTGCTGTACAAACGGCGTATCCTCATACAGTACCGAAAGGGTATTGCAGGCAATCAGGATCACATCGGGCCGGTAAGCGCGCTCTATCCCATGGAGTACCCCATCAAAAACATCGATTTTCTCCTCTCTGGTGGATAGTGCATTATACCCTTTCCCTGCCTCAAAAAGTGCATTTACAAAAATCAGGTTCACCCTTTTATAATGTCCTGATTTGGAGATTTTTTTGGCTATGTCATCCATCACCGCCAATCCGCCCAGTCCCGAATCGGTAATTACAACGGTGATCTCCTTCTGGTTGATAAAGGGGTCTCCGGAAGGCTGGATTCCAGGCAGGATGATATGTGTTGCGGTCAGCAACATGACAACCAGCGCCCCTGTTTTACCTGATAACTTCATCTTAACAAACCCCTTATTAATGAATAAGCTGTGGGCACATTCACCCACAGCTTATTCATATTCTGCATCACAGTTTATACTAATTCACGATCACCTTTCTGACACCGACCTGGCCATCCGCTTTCAGGACCTTCAAAAGGAAGACTCCCTTTTGATCTCCCGGATCAATAGAGAACTCATCTGCCGAACCGGGATCAGAATTTCTGAATACAACCCGGCCTGTCATATCAAACAGGGCCAGCTCTTTCACGGCACCGTTTTCAACCTTCACCCTGAATACGCCTTCTGAAGGATTGGGGAAGATACTCATCTCAAGCTCCCCCCGGGCGAATCGCTGAATACCAACCTCTGATTCATACTCATAAGCTCCAATGTCAATGAGCGATCCCCTTCTCTTTCCCTCTATATCTCTCTCAGGCACTCCGGCTTCACTATCGGTTCCTTCAGCTATGAGAACAGAACCCTCTGCCAGTCCCCAGTTGGAAGCAGCATTAAAACCTGCATAACCAGCCTCTCCGGAGACATCGATGAAGCCAGGATTATCCTGGCTGATATCAAGGGTATCAAGAATGATACAGGAAGATGCACTTACGGAATCCATAATCGCACAATTGACAACCCTTGCATAGACTCCGGCTGTGGCCATTTTCCCGGTATTACTGATATCGAATGTACTCGCTTCCGTACCATCAATGTTCATCCAGAACACAGTATTGATAATTTCGGGTTCGGTATTCATATAGGGAGAAGAGCCCTGGTTATTCCTGATGGCCGGACCGTATGTTCCTCCCCCGCCCGGATCAGTGTCCGGAAGGGTATTATACACAAATGTACAGTTGATGAATACCGGGGAGGACTCCCAGTTCCTGACTGCTCCTCCTTCATCCTTTGCTTCATTGTTAGCAAAGACGCAGTTGATAAATTGAGCACGGGTACCCGAAGCATTATATACCGCACCGGCATCATCTCCTACCAGCCCCTTTATAAAATAGCAGTCCTTAACCACCGGACTGGAAACAACATCCCCGCTCCTGTAAAGGTATAAATGTGCACCGTCATCGGCAGCAAAATTATCAAAGAATGTACAATTCAGGATGTTTGGAGAAGAGGCCCTGAGCTTCATCCCGGCACCATCTTCACCCTCAAGCTCAGAAAAACCACCTGTAATGGTAAATCCGTCAATGGTTGTAAGGTCAGAAATGAATTCACCATAAATAACCCTGGGTGCATTGCCCCCGGTCAGGTAACCATTGCCATCCACATCACAACTCAACTTTGTTTCATTGGCCTCTCCCTTTCTGTATTGGCCTCTTTCTGACTTCGAAGATTCAGTTCCTGCAAATCCTCCATAAAGGCTTACTCCACTCTTCAGTGTAAAGGATGTATCTGTGGGTACCAGGTATTTCCCTTTTGCAACCCAGATCTCGGTTCCAATTTCACCTGCATCAATGGCAGCCTGGATATCACCTGCTGCATTGGCCCAGGATGAACCGTCACCCGTACCACCCTCGGTGATGTATACCACACTTACCAATATTTCGACAAATGTGACTGCCAGTGTAGCATCGGCATCAACCCCTGTCAGCAGATAGGAATAGGTGCCATCTCCGTTATCGGTCACATCGCCTGTTACATCTGTACCATTCAATGTGAGCGCGTCAATCAAATATCCTGCGGTAGCAGCAATTACAAATTCAGTTTCATCGTTGATGGTGACATCCACACTGCCGGACGGATCGATTGAGCCGTTTGCACCTGCTGATATAGTCACCGTAAACAGTTCCAGGAAGGAGACGGACAATGTGCTGTTCTCCCCAACGCCAATCAATGTATAGGTGTATGTGCCATCACCGTTATCCGTAACCTGCTCCATGACAGAAGTAGCGTTCAACAGGATCTCTGCAAAGACAAATCCGGCATCAGGGGTAATGGTAAATACCACTTCATCAGTAACTGTAACTGCTGTATCACCCACGGGCGATATGGCACCCCCGGCACCTGCGGTAACAGCAACCGTGTATTTTACAGCCTCTGGCTCGAATGTAACGGCCAGCACTCCGTCTGCGTTAACAGCAGTGGCAGTATACCCAAAACTACCGTCTCCGTTATCGGAAAGTGATGACATGATATCGGTGCCATCGTAGGTGGCAGCAGCCAATTCAAATCCAGCCCTGGGCGTGATTGTAAAAGCCTGGTCTGCACCGGAAGCAACGTATACTCCAAAAGGAGTGATGGTTCCATAGCCGGTAATATCGATGGCAACAATAAATGGTACAGCTGCACTGGATTCATAAGCTCCCACATCGGGTGTGGCATCCCTGAACCCAGGTACAATATCCATGACCGGGGCACCTGCCACCAGACCTGCATCAATCAATACAGATGTGGCCTGAATAGCCCAATCAGCTGTTGCATCGTACCCATCACTGCCCGAGGTGCCTGAAGTATTGACAAACAGTGGATCGGTTGAACTGAGGTCAATCAGACCTGTTACGGTCGCCCCTGTTGCAGTGTATGTACCTTCCAGGGCACAGTTTGAGAGGGTGACTGTTCCGTCGGTAGTCAGGGTGATCTCTTCACCCACAGCACCCGTTTCAGTATTCCCCCAGAAAACAGAGTTAATAAAAGAGGGAGCAGATGCGGAGTTATTTATCTCAACCGCACATCCATCACCCGAAGCGGGTAATGAATTCCGTGCAAAAGTACAGTTCATAAATGTGGGAGAGGACTTATAGACCCTTACTGCAGGTCCGTCATTTACAGCGCTGTTATTTGAGAATACACAGTTTGTAAATACCGCATCACAATCTGTTGCCGTATATACTGCCCCTCCTTTGTCTGCAGCGTAATTTTTTACAAAATAGCATCCTGTAACTGCCGGAAGGGATGTTGTTGCAATGTAGAATCCGGCTCCGTTGTCACCACACCAGTTATCAAACAATGTACAGTTGTTGATATCGGGCGAACCATTTGAGAGTCTCAGGCCGGCACCATCATCCGAAGAGGCATCGGCATAGCCTCCTGCAATGGTCAGACCATCCAGTACTGTCACATCTGTGATATCCTTTCCATAAACCACGCGGTTTGCATTGGCCGCATCTGTCACTCCGTTCTTATCGATATCACCACTGAGAATGGTCTCATTAGCCCCACCCAGGCGGTAGTCTGTTCTCTGAATCGGGCAGGTTTCTGTTCCGGAAAAACCACCATACAGGCTCACTCCATCCTTAAGTATAAAAGTAGAGTCACCGGGAACATAATAGGTTCCACCCTTAATCCAGATATCAGTTCCGGAACTGGAGGATTCAATAGCATCCTGAATACTGCCAGCTGCACTCGCCCAGGAAGTTCCGTCTCCGGTACCATCCGAAGAGACGAAGACAACGCTTTGGGCATTTGCTATGCCAGCCACTCCGGAAAGCAGCAGAACCACAGTTGCAATGATTGTCACTTTGTAAATGTCTTTCATTTGAGTAAGGTTTAGTTTAGTTATTTCCTAATTGATATAGAAAAAATCTATAATCACGAATTGTGCCATTTTCCCATTTCGTGATGAGAGAGCGTCAGAAAATCTACCGCACAATGAATCAACTGATTTCTTAAGGTTTATAAAAGAGTAAGTTACGCAACTTATTGAAAAAATAATTTTCTAATTGAAATATATACCGAATAGTAATCGGTGCATATTAAACATACAAATCACTACTATTTTGGTTTTTTTGCGCAATATCAACCCGGTTGTTGTGCTAAAAGATCACAAAAAGAGACTTTGCATCAAAGTTATAGACAAATTAGAGCATTTATTAAAAAAATCCCAGCCAGAAATTGACTCCTATTTCTATTTGTCCATAATTTTATCCGAAAGACCATATCTATGAAAAACTACTCGATTGGCTCTCTGGTACTCCGAAGCTTCATGATCCTTGTGGTTGGGTTCCTGATTCCCGATAAGGCGCTCCCGGTCCCTGTATACCAAAATCAGCAAAGAACCGTCACGGGCACAGTCACCGATGAAGATGGTTTTCCACTGCCCGGTGCAACCGTTTTAATTAAGGGAATTGAGTCGGGTGGTGCCTCAACAGATATCGATGGAGCGTTCTCAATTGATGCTGGCAATGGAGACGTCCTGGTAGTCTCTTTTATAGGCATGAAAACCAGGGAGGTGACCATTTCCAATCAAACCAGGCTGAACATTATCCTGCTAAGCGACCTGACAGAGCTTTCTGAGGTGATGGTAGTGGCTTACGGTACTGCAAAAAGAGAGACATTTACAGGTTCTGCAAGCGTGGTCCGAGCTGATAAAATTGAAGGTCGCCCTGTAGCATCCTTTACTGCGGCCCTGGCCGCCAATTCATCCGGGGTTGCCGTTACCACATCAGGGCAACCGGGTGTTCGGGAGGTTGTCAGGGTTCGCGGTACCGGTTCTGTTAATGCCGGCCTCGGACCACTGTATGTAATCGATGGAGTAGCGGTGAATATGAGTGACCTTTCCCAGTTAAGCTCCTCGGGCAGCAACCCGATGGCCACGATTAATCCCAGTGACATTGAATCGATCACCGTATTGAAGGATGCAGCAGCTTCCACACTGTACGGTTCACGTGCGGCAAACGGGGTGATCCTGATCACCACCAAACAGGGAGCAGAGGGAATGACAAAATTTAATCTGGATGTGCAATATGGCGTTGCGAACGGGCTCTATTCAAAGCCGATCGCCAACAAGGACCAGTTTGCAGAACTGTGGACCACAGGGGAGTTGCACAGGATCATGGCCCAGGATGCCATCTTCACAGGGTTAAGTGAAATCGATTATATTAAAGATACTTACAAGAATCCGGACACCTATGATTTCTACATGCAACGGGCAAGGGGAAATTTCAATTCTGCATTTGCCATTAACGGAACGGAGCATGATTTCTGGGGTGACGGATACGACTCAATCCCAGATACGGACTGGTATGATGTGGTAAGCCGTACCGGAGGCACCAGGAAGATAAATCTATCTGCTTCGGGGGGACAAAACGGTGTCACCTATTTTGTATCGGGCGAGTATTTCAACCAGACCGGCACCATCATTGGATCGGATCTTTCCCGGTTCTCGGGGAGGGTCAACCTCACATCAAAAACTAACAAAGTGGCCTGGTTTGGTGTAAACATGGCCCTCTCCTACAACAACCAGAATGGTCCTCTGCTGGGGAATCTCTATGCCAACCCGCTGAGGGCGGCGGCCAATATTCCCTCTGTGGTTCCGGTCTATATTGATGGGGAACCCAATCTTTCCCTGCCAGGTGATATATTGAACAATTACAATCCGGTGGCCATTATGAATATGAACATCTACAATATCTATACCTACCGCACCCTGGGCTCGGCATGGCTGCAGTTGAATCTCACAAAGGATCTGTTTTTAAAGAGCACCCTTGGTTATGACAACAGGCCCTCTTATCAGACGAGGTGGGAAAACAGGGAGATCGGGACAGGAGCCGGGTATGACGGAAGAAGGCAGGATGTCGAGGTCACCAGGCGAAGGTTGTCCTCCTCCACCATATTGAATTTTGAACGCAGCTTCAATGAAGAACACAACCTCGCCGTTCTGGCCGGATGGGAAGCCGAGCTGACACATACAACCCGGCTCGGGGCTGTTGCAACCGGTTACAGCACCAACCTGACACCGGTCCTGAGTGCCGGATCAATCCCCACAAATGCCTATGGCAGGAGTTATGATGACGCCCTGCTCTCTGCGCTTTCCAGGATCAACTACAATTACAAAAACAGGTACTATGCCCAGGTAAACTACAGATCAGACGGCTCCTCACGGTTAAGCCCTTCCGGCAGATGGCGCGATTTCTATTCGGTTGCAGGATCGTGGAGATTTTCCGAAGAGTCATTTATGGATCTTCGCTGGCTCAATGACGGGAAGATCCGTGCAAGCATAGGATACAACGGCACCCTGCCAGATGGTTTATATGACTACCTGGGAAATTACACCCTGGGGTATGACTACTACAACCTGCCGGGAGCACGGGTTACCAATATTTCCAATGATCTGTTGATGTGGGAAAAGAGCCGGAACATTAACCTGGGAGCTGAGATGAAGGTGCTGGATGGCAGGATCTTTGCCAGTGCAGAGTTCTACAGCAGAACAGCCGTGGGTCTGCTCTTTGATAAGGATATCTCCAGGACCACAGGTTTCACTGAAGCCCTGGTCAATGATGGTTCCATCCTGAACCAGGGATACGAATACTCATTGGAGGCATACCTGGTCAGGGCCCGTAATTTCTCCTGGGACATCACAATTAATCTCACAACCCTGAACAACAAAATGCTCGATGTTCCCAATGATAAGGTGGGGAGGACCAACATCGACAGGGTGGACTATGCAGAGGGATCGCTCTATCTGCCCGAATACGCAGGGGTTGATCCATCTACAGGGTCGCCGACCTGGTATCATGTGGATGATGAGACCGGGGAAAAAACAGTAACATTCGAGTACAGCGAAGCCACCCGGCAGATCATCGGCACCAGGGAACCCCACTATTACGGAGGATTCTATTCCCATTTCGGATACAGGGGTTTCGATCTTGACATGCTCTTCTCCTACGCCTGGGACTACTACACCCTGGACTATTGCGCAAGCAGGTACACCCAGACCGATGGCGGACAGTCCTATCTGAATGCGGAAGTTGGACAGCTGGATAGCTGGACCCCCAATGATACGCTGGCCGCCAATCCGATTCGCATCAACGGATGGACAAACGGGAGTCAGTTCTCCACAAGACATGCCTATAACGGGGCATACTTTAAAATGAAGAACATCAAGCTCAGTTACCGGTTCCCTGCACAATGGACCAGGAAGATCAAGGTTTCCGGAGCGATGATCTATGCACAGGTGGAAAATGTATTCGTGCTTACAGAGATGCCCAACTTTGATCCCGAAATCAGGGTAAACGGGTACCGCTATGTGTATGACTTCCCCTCTCCCAGGACTTTTACAGCAGGCATCAATCTTACCTTTTAACAGGCTCATGCAATGAAAACAATCTATAAAACCATAGCAATTATCACCACGGGGATACTCCTTCTGATCACTGCAGGTTGTGAGGATTTTCTGAACAGATATCCCGATAATGCACTGACCGAGGCTCAGATATTATCGGATGTTGAAAATGCAAACACTGCACTCATTGCCGTTTATGACCTCCTGTCGGAAGGTTATATGTTTGGTCGCAATACACTTCTGCGGGGATCACTAAAGGGAGGTGACTTTTTCCATTTCACCGAGAATCCAAATGTTCGTTTTGATATCGAGTATAAGTACTCTGAGATATCTTCCAGAGCAGGTTATGCGGGCTATCTGTGGAACTATTGTTACAAAACCAATGCAAGCTGCAATCAGATCCTGGTCAGGCTACCGGAAATGGAAGGGACAGCGAAGCAGCTCGACGACCTGGAAGCCCAGGCACTGGCAGCTAAAGCCATCGCTTACCTTGAATTGGTCCGGTCTTTCTGTTATCCCCTGTGGATGGCCCAGGAGGATGACCTTTACGGAATGGGGGTTCCGCTTATAAAGAGCAGCCAGGACAATTCCTACGCCATCGAAAACCCTCCCGGAAGGGACCCGCTTATTGATTGTTATGACTACATCGAGGAGCTGTTGCTGGAGGCCATTGAAAAAATTGATATCACCCGGACAGGAAAGCACCTCTTTACAGAGCAATCTTTGTGGGCCGTTTTGGCCAGGTACTATCTCTATACAGAGGAGTGGGAACTGGCCAGGGATGCTGCACTGGAAGCCGAATCGCTGGGAGGATCCATGCTCAGTAGTGATGCGTTTCTGGCCGGCATGACCACAAGGTTTAACAGTGAAAGCATCTTTGAAATCTATTTCGATGCCAACGACGACCTTGGTACAGGTTGCCTGGCCTATTATGCTTTTAAAACAGTAAACGAAGAGGGAGTTATTGATCAGAACTCCATAGGTTACGGAGACTATGGAGCATCCAACACTTTTATCAACCTTTTCTCCACTGAGGATATCCGGAACCAGCTCTTCAAAAGGGATAAGACCGGCTCCAACAGGGCCTATCACAAGTACATGGGAATAGAATCTCCACTGATCCACGATGTTGCCTACATCAGGCTGCCCGAGGTCCTGCTCATCGCTGCCGAGGCCTATGCGGAGGTGAACGATTTTGGCAACGCGCTCACCTATCTGAACAAAGTCTACGGTGCCCGTACAAATGTGACCCTGGATCTTACAGGAGAGGAGCTGAAGAATGAGATCTTCACAGAGCGAAGGCGGGAGCTGGCCCTGGAGGGGCATGAGCTTTTTGACTATCTCCGAAAAGGCAGGTCCTTTACCAGGGATGGATCCCATCCTGCACCCCTCTCGATTGATCCGGTAAACGGACGGGACAATGAGAAGTTCCACAGGGTGGTCTATCCGATCCCGCAACCGGAGATGGATGCCAATCCAAACATCAGGGATCAGCAAAATCCCGGATATGCAGCCTACCAGGGGAGTAACTGATTTATAACGGGCGGGTAATCAGCCTGTAGGTCTCCGGGAACCTTCTCTCGATCTGCTGTAGCTGGCCATCCGATATAACCTCCCTGGAGAAGGGGATAATCAGGGTGGAGTTTTTCAGGTCATTGGCTTCCCTCCCAAAGTACTGGTATTCATAGTCAAATGACCCCTCCCGGGTAACCTGGCTCCCTGGAAGAGACCGGTTTGGCACACTGATAAAAAAGGAGGAGGTGCAACCCGGCCCACCCGATTCCCTGTTCAGGAGACCGCCATCAAAGAGATGGCTATACAACTCAACAGCACTGTTTTCTGCCGGGTCGATCAGTGCAATTTGGTCCGGTAACAGGGGTGTGTACCTCTCCATCCCTCTTAACTCATCCAGAACCTCTGTAATTTCATCAATCACAAAGGGATAATGTGTACATCCAAGTACAATGGAGCGAAGGGGCAGGTCTGCTCCTGATTCCCTGATCTTCTCCACCAGGGTGACCAGGTGGTACCTGACATAATTCTCAATTGAATTGAGCTGTATGGTATCAGATAATTGCAAAGTCTCGCGGTTATAAAGCAGGTGAGAGGAGGTGGTATCAAAATGATAGGCAGGCAGCAGTGATCTCTCAATTTTGTATTGGGGATGGCTGTAAGAGGGACCCTGGTAAGCAGGATAGGTGCCTTTGGCAACCTCTTTGATAAATCCCGGCTTGTGGTCAATTGATTCATGCAATCCCTTTCCCCCCTGCTGTATAATCTCAATTCGTCCATTGTAGTGACCGGCAGCAATCTGATCTTCCAGGGCTTCCACATAGGCTCCTGATTTTACAGTTGCAGGGGTGGCAAAAACAGCGATCACGCCCTCCTCATCCTTGCCCAACAATGCCAGGGCTCCTTTTGCCCCTGAATCGATCACTCCAATCACATAGATATTCATGCCCGTTTTTTCAAACAACGCCTCAATCTGAGCCTGTCCAAAAGCCGTGGCTGTATTGCAGGCAATGACTATCGATTTCACCCGCGGTTTATCATGCAGTACCTGGTCGGAACCGGGGGAGTTGTGATAGCGGTTATTTACCAGGAAAACAGCATCTTTCAGGATATGCTCCACCAGCAGTTCGGTTCTTCCGGTTTCTGCATAATTGCTATATGGCATATTGGCCTGGTCAGCCAGATAGACAAATTTCTCCCCTGAAAAATCTCTTATGCCATCTGGTTCCGGCTCCTGTCTGACATTGAAATTATCTGCCTTGATTATTGCATCAAAGACTGACAATCCTCCAATTCCTGAGTCAAATACTCCAATGGCAAGATCTTGTCTATTCTCTGGCAATGATCTCTCCAGGTAGTAGAATCCATCCCTGTTGTTCAAAATATCCTGAATGAAACCCTGGTGGGGTTCCAGGATGTCCGGTTTCCGGTTACATTGTACAAGCAAAAAAAAGAGGAAAACGGATAAGATGAATCGCATGACTATAGATTTGGAAAATAGTGGAGTCTGAGAAACTCAATGAGCGCATAAGCCACATCCCCGGCAACTCTCTTTTGTCTCCTTTTATCACTTCTGGTCTGCAGATCCACCTCAATCTGAATACCATCGATGGTCCCGCCCGATGAAGAGCCATGCCGTGTCGTATTGTACCCACCTCTGAAATAGGGCTCACCAACATCCGGCATTTTAAATTTCTCACCCGGCATACAGGGCTGGCCCCTTTTACACAACAGCGCCCCCAGGCTATAATCTCCCCTGATCAATTCTGTCATAGTCAGCCCCTTCTCATTGGTCTCAAGCAGGTTCCTGATGCTGCAATACTCATTTAACAAACCGGAATTCAACAGTTCATCATCCAGTCTTAACTCATCTCCGCTTAAAAGGTAGCCCAGTTCCATTCGCTCGATCCTGTGTCTGTGCCCGTGCAGATCAATAAAAAGTCCCTTTCCGTATTCGGCCTCAACCTGGCAGGCAACACTGTCCAGCTTTGACTGGTAGGTGATCCACACCTCCTCCGCATGGCGATTGCCATTGGCAGCCTCCTTAATGTTCCGGTTGGCATCAAGCCTGGTTCGGTGCAGGTGGTTGATCACGATGAAAGGATACATGCCGGTGATTTCCCCGATTTTTTTCTGAATCCTGTATGCAATTTCGATGGTATAGATATCCTGATTCTTTGCAAACCTTCCATCCCGTTCAGGAATGGTATCCGGTTTTTCGTAACCACCATGCGGAACAGATATGATCAATGGCATGTTGCCGTGAAAATACTCCACATAATCGCCCAGCCTGTAGGATTCTCCTGGCATAAAACTCTGCCCGCAGGCATGGTGAACAGATAACCAGGCCCCAAAAACGATCATCATGGGGATTGAAGCTCTTTTTATCATCTTCTGTAAAATATGATGAACCCTTATCAAAATGCAAGCCAATTCTGGCAAGAACCTCTTAATTGGTTCATAATGTGCCTGAAATATAGGGATTGATCCGGAAGGCGCAGCTAGTTTTGTGTTATATCGGTTATGCCACTGTGTTATTTTAGCACACTTCTGATGACAAATTCAACAAGATAAGAACCCATTATCCTCATTCTCTTAAGTATATGATATATGGCACATGATTTGGTAAATAAAATGAAATTACACAAGCTATTGCCACGGTATGGGTATTGAACTGATCATTCTGTTAAGCATGCTGGCAACTTTTGCCATCACTGTATTTGTTATAAAACTTCCGGCCGGAGTCTCTTTAATGCTCGCTGCTGTTATCGGAGCACTGGTGGGTGGCCAGGGTATCCCTGTCAGGCACCTGGTGGAGGGAGGATTTGGATTTCTCGAAGCCATTCTGATCATATCAACTGCGATGATCTTTATGAAGGTGATGGAGTTTACCGGCGCCCTGGCCGGAATCAGCAAAGGCCTCTTGAAGATCTTCTATAGAAAGCCGACGTTGCTGGTTATTGTGCTGGTCCTGTTCACCATGTTTCCCGGAATGCTGACCGGCCTGTCATCTACCTGCATCCTTACAACCGGTGCACTTGCAGCACCCATCTTGCTGGCCATGGGAATGCCCCGTCTTGCTGTGGGATCCCTGATCGCCATGGCAGCTGTATTTGGGGAGGTGGCTCCTCCCATCAGTATCCCGGTAATGATTATCGGGGGAGGATGTGATATGCCCTATATTGGATTTGGATTGCCGCTTCTTATCACTGCACTGCCTGTTGCGCTGATGGTTGCACTCTACTTCAGGTACAGGTTTCTGCGCAATTATGATCCTGAAAACACCAGAAAATACCTGGATCAGCTGAACGGGGAGAGGTACAGAGTCACCCTTTACATTCCCCTGGCTTTTGTGGTGGTCTATATGATTGGAGAGATCAGTTTTCATGAGTATCTGCCACACCTGGGGGTCCCGCTTACCTTCATGATCGGAGCCCTGATGGGACTGCTTACAAAGCGGGGAGTCAGTCTGATGAAAGCCTCCAGGGAGGCGATCCGAAGTGCCCTCCCGGTGATGGCGATCCTGGTCGGTGTAGGCATGTTCCTGCAAATCCTGGCACTGACCGGGGTGAGGGGTTACCTGGCTGTAGTGGCACTTGATCTTCCTGTGGGATTGCGTTACTTCGCTGCCGGAATTATGCCCTTCCTGGGGTCAGCATACGGTTCAGCCTCCATCATCGGAGTTCCCCTGGTCTATGTCTTTATCGGCAAGAGCACCCTGGTGGTCACCTCGGCACTTGTACTGATGGCAGCGCTGGGCGACCTGATGCCGCCACCTGCACTGCTCTGTGCGTATGCCGGACAGATCGTTGATGAAAAAAACCATTTTAAAATACTGCGTGTATCATTGATCCCCATTGTATTTTCCATGATCATTGGGATTCTGATCATCGTATTTGCCCAGGAGATAGCCAACCTTATTTTATAACTGCCATGATCCCCTATATCATATATTCGCTTATACTGCTCTTTATCACAGTGATCCTGGTGATGGAGTTTTTTAAGGAGAGAGACTGGAGAAAACTGGTTGCTGTATCGATGGTTCTGCTCGTATTTGTGCTCAGACTTTTACAAATTAAATAGTGATGATCAGGAACTACATACCTCATGTGATCATACTGGCCATTGTGGCCTTTGCGGGGATATTTGCCTCTGTTGAATTTCTTAAGATGCACCACCCGGAACCGCTCTTCCCCTCCGAACACCTTACAGAGGTGGCGATGCTCAGCGACTATTTTGAGGGAATCAAAGGGACCAACGGCGATACTGAGATTTACATCTATGACAGTGGTATTCCGGGAGGAACGGCACTGATCTGCGGCGGTGCTCACCCCAACGAATGTGCCTCATACCTGGCAACGGTTCTGATCCTGGAGAATATCAAGGTTACAAAGGGGCGTGTCATGGTCCTTCCCAGGTTGAACAACAGCGCCTTTACCTGTACCGATCCCATGGAGGGATTTCCACAGTTCTACCATATTGAAACAGAAGATGGCACGAGGGAGTTCCGGCTTGGATCGAGGGTAACCAACCCGCTGGATCAGTGGCCCGATCCACTGGTTTTTTCACACCATCCCTCCAACCAGCAGCTCTCAGGATTTGAGACCAGGAACATCAACCGGGCCTACCCGGGCAGGGAAGAGGGGAACCTGACCGAAAGGGTTGGTTATGCAGTTTTACAACTCATCAATCAGGAGAAGATAGATATCTCTTTCGACCTCCACGAATCATCTCCTGAAGTTCCCATCGTAAATGTCATTGTCTATCACGAAAAGAATGAGGAGATTGCAATGGGAGCCGTTCTGGGGCTTGAGATGCAGGGAGAGAATTATTCGCCTGAACTTTCGCCGGACAATTTCCACGGGCTGAGCCACCGGGAGTGGGGTGATCATACAAACACAGCACCCTTTCTTCTGGAAACAAGCAACCCCTCGATGGGAAGGATCAGGGAGGCCACATCGGAGGAGCTTGTGTTGGAAGGAAAAAGCAAATTCTACCAGAAAGCAAAGGAGACAGGGGCTCTGAGAATCGCCTATGATGTGGAGCGGGGTGAACCCATCGATCACCGCGTGGCAAGGCATGTGATCGGTGTTACAGAGCTTATTTTTTCATACAATATGATGCATGAGGAGAGGCCCATTGAGGTTGATGACCTTCCTGATTATGATAAGATTATGGAATTCGGAACCGGCCATTATCTCCATGGTCCGGCCGAAACAGATAGCGAAAATTAAACTCTATCTTTGCATGTATATAGCATATATTATTACTAATAAACCGTCCATATAAAATTTTAACTGATGAAAAAGATACTATTCAAAAACATTGCAATGGCCCTGTTTCTTGGGCTGGCAATAGAGGCAACGGGACAGGCATTTGAATCTCCCATATTGATCACCTCTGCCGGACAGAGTGCCGATGTCAAGCTGGTAAAGATGCTGGCGGCAAGGCAGAAGCTGGAGGCAACTACAGTATTAATGGCAAAGCCTTCTGACCTGGAGGGTATAAAAGCGATGGTTGTGGTTCCCGGTTTCAGCTCCAAAGGGCTGGGTGCAGCAGGAATAAGCCAGGAAGATGAGATGGACCGTGTGAAGGAGCTGGTTAAACTGGCCAACAGCAAAGAGATCCCCATCATCATGATGCATGTAGGGGGGAATGCAAGACGGCAAGGCCAGTCCGATGCATTTAACGAACTGGTTGCAAACAACTCAAAACACATGATCGTTGTAGCTCAGGGTGATGAGGACCAGTTTTTTACAAATATTGCCTCGAATAAAGGCATCCCCATGGAGGTGGTTGAGAAGATCTCCGAAACCGGGGAACCACTTGCAAATCTGTTCCGCTAAATCGCATCTCCAATGAAGAGCACTCATCCCAGGGTATTGTCTCTGTTTTTCCTGCTGTTTTTCCTGCTTCCCGGCGCGTTTGCCCAGGGAGAGGCAGAAGGAAAAAATGGCATGGTGGCGACAGCCCATCCGCTCGCCTCAGAGGCGGCCATCGCCATGTTACAGGAGGGAGGCAATGCAGTTGATGCAGCCGTTGCTGCAGCATTTGCTATCGGAGTTGTAGAACCCGACGGATCGGGATTGGGTGGTGGTGGCGGAATGGTGATCTACATGAAGGAGACGAACCAATCGCACTATATCAACTATTACGCAAGGGCCTCCGAGCGGGGAAGCGAGGCCGGCTATTCAGGCAGCAGAGATGCGAAAACGGCAAAAGCAATTTGCGTACCCGGCACTGTGGCCGGCCTGATCATGGCCCATGAAGAGTTCGGTTCACTGCCACTTCAGACAATCATGGAACCTGCCATCCGGTACGCATCCGAAGGCTTTACCATAGACGCCACTCTGGCCACACTGATCCTGGATAACATTGAAACAGTATTTGCCGACCGGGTGACTACAGATATCTTTTGCGATGATGGTTTTCCCCTGATGGAGGGTGACAGGATCGTGCAGAAGGAGCTCGCAGAAACCCTTGCCGTGATCTCCAGGGAGGGGAAAAAGGGATTTTATGAAGGTGCCGTTGCTGAATCCATGGTGGAGGGTATTTCAAAACGAGGCGGGACGCTAACCCTGAACGATTTCAGAGCTTACAAGGCGGAGCTTACAATCCCACTTCATGGCACATACCGCGGATATGACATTTTAACCGCCAATGTACCTCAATCGGGACTCTGCCTGATCGAAGCATTGAACATCCTTGAGCGTTACGACCTGAAAAATGCCCCCCACTACAGTGAGTCGGCAAAAACCCTGCACCTGATTGCCGAGGCGGAACGCTTTACCTATGCCGACCGGACCGCCTACCTGGGTGATCCCGATGACAATGAGATTCCGGTTAGCGGTCTCATCTCAAAGAGGTATGCAAAAAAGCGGTATCGTCAGATCAACCAGAAGCAGCTTGATCCACCGGTTTACAGGGATGTTGAAGAGGGTGATCCAACCCCCTATGTGAAGAGGGAGAGGCATAAGGATAAACCAGAGACTGCCGATGCCGGTGGCCACACCACCCACCTCTCTGTCATCGACAAAGAGGGAAACAGTGTGGCCCTGACCCAGACACTCGGTCTCTTCTTTGGATCGGGACAGACCGTAGAGGGTGTCCTGATGAATTGTGCCATGACCAATTTCTCGCACAGGTCAAAAAACAGCGTCAATTTCTACAAGGACGGAAAACAGTCCAGGAGCTCGATTATGCCCACCATCATCCTGAAAGATGATAACCCATTCCTGATTGCCGGATCTCCGGGAGCCGCAAGGATCATCACCACCCTGATCGAAGTGATCATCAATGTGATTGACTATGAAATGAGTGTGACAGAAGCGAACCTGGCTCCCAGGTTTTTTGTCAGAGACAGTGAAGATTATCTATATTTAGAGTCTGGCATTAAGCCAGAAGTTCGCGATGAGCTTACAGAGATGGGGCACACCCTGAATGTATACCAGGGGATTGACCTGTTTTTTGGCGGGGCCCAGCTGATCTATATTGACCCCGAAAACGGATCCTATTTTGGCTCTGCAGATAAACGAAGAGGAGGAATTGCAATTGGATATTAGGACAAAATTATTACCATCTATTCTTACGGGCCTGCTGATTCATTTTGCAGCTCCCGTTATCTCACAGACAGAGGAGTGCACAATCGGAGTTGCATGTGGAGCGGCTACCCAGGATGGACGGCCCATGATATGGAAGACAAGGGATTATCTCGATGAACCGGATAATGAGGTTCGGTATGACAATTACATGAAATACCGGTTCATCTATGTGGCAGGAGCCGACAGCAGGACCAGTGCAAGAATGGGTGTAAACGAACATGGCCTGGCCATTGTCAACTCCAATACCACAGACCTCCCCGACGGTTCAGATACCGGGCCGCTCAACGGACAGTTAATCAAGAATAGCCTGGGAAACTGCCGCACCATTGAGGATTTTCAGGCATACCTGGATGAGACCAACCAGACCGGCCGGAGGACCAATGGATGTTTTGCCACCATCGACTCAACAGGTGCAGCTGCCCTCTTTGAAGTGGGAGAGCTGGCTTACTGGCGCTTTGATGCCACTGATGATCCCACTGGATATGTTCTCAGGACCAATTTCTCCATCAACGGAGGGGGTAGTTCGGGGAGAGAGCGGCTGATCAGAAGTGTCGCCCTGGTGGGTGGTTTTCATAGAGGCGATTCGCTCAACCACAGGTCAATCCTGAGGCACCAGATGAGGGATTTCTCCGATAATGGCAGCAATCCCTTTCCCATTCCTTTCAATGGAGCACTCGGGGGAAACCCCCATGGCTACATAGAGACCACAAAAAGCATATGCAGAAACTCTTCCGTCTCTGCATCAGTGATTACCGGAGTACTACCTGGCGAATTCCCGGAACTATCCACCATGTGGACCATTCTTGGTCAGCCGGGCAGCTCCATTGCCCTGCCATACTGGCCCATAGGATATACACCCCACGAATCGGACGGGGTCATCACATCACAGTTATGTGATGTGGCCAACCAGATCAAGCAGCATCTTTTTGATGATCCGGGCGATAAAGATTGTATCGATACCTATAAACTGCTGGATGGAGAGGGAGGTGGGCTCTGGACCAGGACATTCCCTTATGAAGACACCATTTTTGCGGGGACAGAGCTTTTACTTGAGGAGTGGCGTGAGGAGGAGGAGTTGCCTGTTACTGACATGAAGGCACTGGAGGACTCCCTGGCCCTGAAGACCTATCACTACCTGCAATCGTGCCTTGGATACATTCTGACAGATCCTCCTGTAACAGCGCTCCCCGGATATCATTCCAGGGTATTTCCAAATCCATTCAATACGGAATCAATGCTGACCTATGAATTGTCAGAACGCTCCGATGTAAACATCAGGGTCTTTACCCTGACCGGCGCACTGCTTGAGTCCGTTAGGTTCACAGATAAGTCACCGGGTGAATACAGCCACACATTGGGCGGAGACGGAACCCTCTATCCTGACGGGATTCTACTGGTGAAACTGACCATTAATAACAGAACAGAGACACTTAAAGTCATCAAGACCCCCAGATAATCAATGCTTGTTGTTTCGATCGCCCTGCTTCTCATCCTTGTGCTCCTGATCGTGGAAGCACGAGCAGTGAACAGGAGTGTTGAGAGTATCCGGCACCGCATCCACATTAACGGCACCCGGGGAAAATCAACCATTGCAACCTATATCGGTGCTGGACTTCATGAAGAGGGAACCCACACCATGGTGAAGATTACCGGTGTGATTCCAACACTGATACATAATGGCTGCAGGAATACCATCAATAGATCAGGAGGAGCAAGGGTCCAGGAGCAATTTAAGATCATTCGGTCAGCAGCAAAGGCACAGTGCAGGAATCTGATTCTCGAATGTATGTCTATTGATCCGGGACTGCAACAAATAGAGTCAAGGTTCTTCAGGCCACAAATCTATGTGATTACAAACATCCGCGATGACCATCGCGAAGTTATGGGGTCAACCCCTGACTCACAGGTAAGGTCAATCTGTGATGCCATTCCTGCCCACTGCACAGTGATCACAAACCAGGATAATCACCTGGAGGAGATCTCGGCAGCAGCTGCAGAGAGAAACAGCAGGCTGGTGGTGGCAGACCGTGTACTGCCGGAGGGTGTTGAGGCACAGATTCCCAAGGGAATATTCCGTGAAAACCTGGCCATTGCACTTACTGCATGCCGGGAGGTGGACATTGATCCTGCCCGGGCAGCTGAGAGAATCTTAAGAGAAATTAATAAAACGGATCCCAGGCTCACTCTCCTGGACAAAGAGAGGGGTATCAGGGTTCTTAATGGTTTTGATGTAAACGATACTGATTCTGCTCAACAGTTCCTGGATCAGTGGCTTTCTGAAATTGAAGAGATCAGCAAGGTCATTGTGGTCTTTAATACCAGGGCAGACAGGCCATACCGGACAGTACTCTTTGCGCAATGGCTGGCAAACATCCCGGATCTTGCCTCCGTCATGATCTCGGGAAACCATCGGAAAAGAGCCGGTCGTGCATTAATCAATGCAGGCCTGGACAGAGGTAAAATCAGCGAAATCAGAAAGAAGGAGATCATACAGATTAAAAAGAGCATTCTTGATAATGCCGGGGATCATACCCTCATTCTAACCATAGGGAACATTGCCGGTGATGGTTTTAAAATATTGAATGAGATCACATGATAGTAGAGCTGTTCATCATCGGATTAATCGTTGGTTTCCTGTTTTATGAAATTACAGGATATTCACCGGGTGGTGTGATCGCTCCGGCCTACCTTGCACTTTTTATTCACCAACCCTCTAAAATAGTGATGACAGTGGCCATATCTTTTCTGGTATATGGTTTCATTAAATATCTCTCCTCCCGGCTCATTCTGTACGGAAGGCGAAAATTCCTGATGGCACTGGTATTAAGCTTCTTTATAAAACTATTTATAGCCCATCTTGTTCAACCCATGCCTGCAATCAATCTTGATCTTCAATCCATAGGATATATTATCCCCGGATTGATTGCGCACGAAATGGGTCGTCAAAAACCGGTACCCACACTGCTGAGTCTTGGTATCGTCTCCCTTTTGGTTTTCCAGATCTCACTGATCATCAGATGAAAAATCCTGGTCCAAATATGAAACTCTTTATAACCTTGTTGATCATACTGGCCGGAACGCTTTTTGTGGGATTCTATAATACACGCAACACTGAACTGCCTTATGCTGCCACTATGCGGGAAGCAGCAAGCCTGGCGCAGGAGTGGTTCACCGTGATCGAATTGCAAAAGAGAGAGAGGGGAATTCGTTCCGATACATACTCAAATGTGCCTAACCATTTCATGATCGGAGATGACTGGTCGGACATTACCACGACCCTTGGATCGCTGGAGGCAAAGGAGGCTGCAACCAATCCCGATTTTTCAGCACTGGTGGTCAGGTTGCTGCATGAAGCCGGAATTCAACAGGACGATACGGTGGGTGTGATCCTGTCGGGATCCTTTCCTTCCATTTCAATATCAGTGCTTGCTGCACTGCAAACCCTGGGGATCGATGCAGTGGTCATGAGTTCACTGGGAGCCTCCACCTATGGTGCCAACCAGCCAGAAGCCACCTGGATCGACATGGAGAGATGGATCAGGAGAAAAGGCGGATTAAAATACCGGTCTGAACTGGTCTCCATGGGTGCCGGTCATGATAACGGAAACGGATTACAGGAAGAGGGAAGGATTGCTCTGCAACTGGCTGCTGAAAGAAACCACCTGGAGCTCTACATTCCCGAATCGGTCACAACCTCCATAATGCATAAAACAGACCTGCTCTCTGATGGTGGAATCTCTCTACTGATCAATGTGGGCGGAAACATGGCTGCAATGGGAGCCTGTGCCCATAGCCTGAATATCCCCAATGGTTTAAACCTCTCAATGAAAACATGTTCAGATACCACCCGGGGTATTATTTCCAGGTTAAGCGAAAAGGGCATGCCATTTATCCAATTTTTGAATATCAAAGAGTTAGCGGTAACATATGGCATAGACATGGCCCCGGGAAACCGGTATGCCGACTCCACAAACCTGTACCACACCACCAGGTCAAACAGGCTGGTTTCGGTGTTGGTCCTGATCTTTTGTGTCATCCCGATCGCTTTCCTGAAAAAAGAGGTAAAAAAAACTGCCCGCCGGGAGGACGGACAGCTTTTCAACTAAACTAAACTAAAACTAAACCTAAATTGCCTGCTATTGCTTCTTTGATCTCTTCTTAATAACGATCACCTCAACCTCTTCATCTCCATCTTTGGTGATATAGACCTCCTCCTCCACATGTTTTAGATCCTCGTCATCAGAATGCCACTCAATCTCTTCATCGTCCGATATCATCACCTTCACAATCTTTTTCTTCACCAGCGAATCACCCTCGCAATCTTCAGATTTCATCACCATCACATGTTCTCCGTGGGCGTGGCCGCCATGAGCATGGTGACAGTCATGCTCCTTCATATCTTTATGAACCTTCATCATATGGACCTCTTCACCACTCATCATCTCCATCATCTTCAGGGCATGGGTCGCTTCATCTGCATCATCAAACGTGTAGGTGGTATCGGTCTCAACCTTCCCATCCTTAATTACCTTCACCTTCACAGTGGTTTCCTGCGCCGACAAAGAGACAGAAAGGATGAAAGAGGCAACCAGGATAAGTAGCGAATATGGGTACAGTTTTTTCATGGAGGTATGTTTTTGGTTATGGAACAAATCTATTTCACAATACCGTTAGATAGTTCTAAAGGATGTTAAAGATTGTTAAAGCACTCTTTTTGAACCAATGAGGAGAACTATCTTTGATCCATGAGTCGCACCATATTGTGGATACTGACACTGTTTCTGAGCCTGGCCATGATCGCCCTGATTGGGGTACAGGCGTACTGGTTCAAGATCTCCATCGATGCCAAAGAGCAGCAACTCGGACTGGTTGTCAGCCAGGTACTCACAGAGATCTCCAATGAGCTGGAACGGGACCAGACCGTAATAACCATCCTTGAAGAGATCCAGCCCCCGGTGGTCCACCACCAGAGCAAAGCGGTGTGGAACTTCCATATTGATGCAAGAACAAACCTGGCAGAGACAGAATCAGGTGACATTCACCCGGAGAATGAGGTTCTCACCCATCAATCCATAAAAAACAGGAAAGTGGAGATCATCGACGACTCGGTGCTTGTGATCCTGGGGGAGGATGAGCATCTGGAGGATACCATACTGATCTCGGCCATGAATTCCGACCAGGTGAGGATGAGGCTGACAGAGAGCTGGGAGGAGCAGGAGATCTTTGTAGACAAGATCGTCAGACAGATGATGGTGGAGACAAAAAGCATTGAGGAGCGCATCACAGCATCACAGATAGAGAAGCTGCTGCAAAAGAAGCTATCTGAAAAGGGGGTGAATATGCCCTTCGAGTATGCCGTCTACTATGAGGGAAAGAGACCCATCTACCAGTCGGAAAGCTTCAATGAATATGAAGATAACAGGTACTACCGGACATCATTGCTTCCCGGGGGAGTCTTTAACAGGCCCACCCTGATCAGCATCTATTTTCCACTTGAGAGAAGGCACTTCCTGAAGTCCATGGGGATCATGGGAGGCGGTTCGGCACTGATCACCCTGTTTGTCCTCACCCTCTTCTCCCTTGCCCTGTTTATCATCTTTAAACAGAAGCGGCTGGCAGAGATGAAGAACGATTTCGTGAACAACATGACCCACGAGCTTAAAACCCCCATCTCAACCATCAGCCTCGCTTCACAGATGCTTCGTGACAAGAGCATCCCGGCCGAACAGAAGAACCTGGAGCACATCTCAAAGATTATACAGACAGAGAGCCGGCAACTGGGATTCCAGGTGGAGAGGGTGTTGCAGATGGCCATCTTCGATCATGGTCAGCTAAAGCTTAAACAGGAGGAGATCGACCTCCATGAGCTGATCGAAACGGTGGCGCAGAACTTCTTATTGCAGGCCGATAAGCGGGGTGGAAAGCTTGAATTTTCACCCGAGGCAGAGGAGGCTGTCATTAGCGGAGATACAATGCACATTACCAATGTGATCTCGAACCTGATCGAGAATGCCATGAAGTATACAAAGCAGACCCCGGTGATCGGGATTGCCACACATAACGAACCTGGCAACATCGTGATCTCGGTCAGCGACAACGGCATCGGAATCAGAAAAGAGGAACAGAAAAGGATTTTTGATAAGTTTTACCGGGTCCCGACCGGGAACGTCCACAACGTTAAAGGATTCGGGTTAGGGCTTAGCTATGTGAAACTGATTGTTGAACAACACCACGGCACCATTAAGATAAAAAGTGAAGCCGGAAAAGGCTCCCGGTTCGATATTCACCTACCTTTACAGAAACGTTAATTCACCAAATTGAAGATGAACGAAATCAAGTACAGAATACTGCTTGCCGAGGATGATGAAAACCTGGGATCACTGCTCCAGGAGTACCTTCAGGCCAAAAATTATGAGGCGGACTGGGTCACCAACGGTGAAAAAGCGTTCCGCCATTTCGAACAGTTCCACTACGACCTCTGCCTTCTGGATGTGATGATGCCTGTGAAAGACGGCTTTACCCTCGCTTCAGAGATCCGCATCCTCAACAGTGAGATCCCCATTATTTTCCTCACTGCCAAGTCGATGAAAGAGGATGTTCTGGAGGGATTTGCACTGGGTGCTGATGATTACATCACCAAGCCCTTCAGCATGGAGGAGCTGCTCTTCCGAATCGAGGCGATCCTCAGAAGGACCAAGGGAACCATGGGGGGTGACAACCAATCCTGGGAGATCGGGTCATTCAGCTTCGATGCCCGAAAACAGCTGCTGACAGGAACGGGAACCGAGCAGAAGCTGACCACCAAAGAGTCTGAATTGCTAAAACTCCTGTGCAACAACATCAACCAGGTACTGGAGAGGAATTTCGCGCTAAAGGCGATCTGGATCGATGATAACTACTTCAATGCAAGAAGCATGGATGTATACATCACGAAGCTGCGAAAATACCTGAAACCGGATTCCAATGTACAGATTATCAATGTACACGGGAAAGGATATAAACTGGTGGTGGATGAGCCTTAACCCGGCTAGTGCCTGTCATAAAACTCAAGTGTCTGAGGCGGACAGACACTAGTCAAGCTTCAGAACAGCCAGGAACGCAGATTGAGGCACCTCGATGTTGCCCACCTGGCGCATCCGTTTCTTCCCCCTCTTCTGCTTTTCGAGTAGTTTTCTCTTCCTGGTGATGTCTCCCCCGTAACATTTGGCGGTCACATCCTTACGGACCGCTTTTACCGTCTCACGGGCAATCACCTTGGCCCCGATGGCAGCCTGTATGGCCACTTCATACTGCTGGCGGGGAATCAACTCTTTCAGTTTCACGCAGATCCTCCGGCCAAAGTCGTAGGCGTTGTCCCTGTGGAGCAGTGTGGAGAGTGCATCCACCATCTCGCCATTCAGCAGAATATCCAGCTTCACCAGGTCGGCCTTCTGGTATCCGTGGGGATGGTAATCGAATGATGCATACCCTTTGGAGATACTCTTCAGCCTGTCATAGAAATCAAAAACGATCTCGGCCAGCGGCATCTCGAAGGTGAGCTCCACCCGGTTGCTCGTCAGGTAGAGCTGGTTCTTCAGTGTTCCTCTCTTGTCCAGGCACAGATTCATAATCGACCCCACATATTCGGCCTGTGAAATCACCTGGGCAGTAATATAGGGCTCCAGTATATGGTCAATGGCAGTGGATACCGGCAATCCCGATGGGTTGTGTACCTCAATGGTCTCATTTTTTGAAGTAAGCACCTTAAAGGAGACGTTGGGAACGGTGGTGATCACATCCATATCAAATTCGCGATCGAGCCGCTCCTGGATGATCTCCATGTGGAGCAGTCCAAGGAAACCGCAACGGAATCCGAATCCAAGTGCAGCTGAAGACTCAGGAATAAAGGTAAGGGAAGCATCATTCAGCTGGAGCTTTTCGATGGAGTTGCGGAGGTCCTCATAATCATCGGCATCGACCGGATAGATCCCGGCAAATACCATCGGTTTCACATCCTCAAATCCGGCAACAACATCATCGCATGGCCGGTCAACATGGGTAATGGTATCTCCCACCTTCACCTCCCGTGAGGTTTTAATCCCCGATATGATGTATCCCACATCACCGGCAGAGAGCTCTTTCCGGGGCTCTGTTCCCAGCTTGAGTACTCCGATCTCATCGGCATCATACTCCTTCTCTGTGGCAATAAACTTCACCATTTCACCCTTGCGAATGGTGCCATTCATAATCCGGAAATAGGCAAAAATACCACGGTAGGAGTTGAATACCGAGTCGAATATCAGTGCCTGCAACGGAGCGTCGGGATCCCCTTCGGGAGCCGGAATGCGCTCAATAATGGCCTCCAGAATCTCATCCACGCCCAGTCCGGTCTTCCCGCTTGCCTCGATGATCTCGTCGCGCTGGCAACCGATCAGGTCCACAATCTGGTCCTTTACCTCATCGGGCATGGCACTCTCCATATCCATCTTGTTCATCACCGGAATGATCTCCAGGTCCTGGTCAATGGCCTGGTAGAGGTTGGAGATGGTCTGGGCCTGGATCCCCTGGGTGGCATCCACGATAAGCAGGGCTCCTTCGCAGGCAGCAATGGAACGGCTTACCTCGTAAGAGAAATCAACATGTCCCGGGGTATCAATCAGATTCAGCACATAGCGTTTCCCCTGGTACTCGTGCTCCATCTGGATGGCGTGGCTCTTGATGGTGATCCCCCGCTCCCTCTCCAGTTCCATGTTATCCAGCACCTGGTCCTGAAAATCCCTTTCATTCAGGGTATCTGTCTTCATCAACAACCTGTCCGCCAGGGTACTCTTCCCGTGATCGATGTGGGCAATGATGCAAAAATTTCGAATTTGATCCATGGGAAATCTACCTCTCTTTAAACCGGGAACAAAGATAGTAAACTCAGCGAACAATCTGTCCCGCCAGGCCATTTACGACTTCTCTTTGAGGCGTAAAAAAAGAGGCTGCTCCCGAAAGAACAACCTCTTGAGGTTATATTGATGTATTGGATTGCTACATCATACCACCCATTCCGGGGGCTCCGCCGCCTGCAGGCATTGGGGGCTCCGGCTCGGGGATATCCACGAGTGCACACTCTGTGGTGAGGAACATACCAGCAATGGATGCGGCATTTTCCAGGGCAATGCGGGACACCTTAACAGGATCGATCACACCTGCTTCAAGGAGGTTTTCATACTTCTCTGTGTAAGCATTGTATCCGTAATCACCTTTCCCATCCAAAATGGCATTCACAACAACTGAACCCTCCATTCCGGCGTTCTCAACGATCTGGCGAAGTGGCTCTTCGAGGGCCCTCTTCACAATGGCGATCCCTGTCTTCTCATCCGCGTTGGCACCTTTGCATTTCTCGAGACTATCGAGGGCACGCAGGTAGGCCACACCACCACCGGGAATAATTCCCTCTTCAACAGCAGCACGTGTTGCACTGAGTGCATCATCGAACAGGTCCTTTTTGGATTTCATCTCAACCTCGGAAGCTGCACCGACATAAATTACAGCTACACCACCGGCCAGCTTGGCCAGGCGCTCCTGCAGTTTTTCGCGGTCATAATCCGATGTGGTATTCTCGATCTGCTTCTTGATCTGTCCAACCCTTGCAGCGATCATCTCCTTCTCACCGGCACCGTTTACAACGATTGTATTCTCCTTGTCGATGGAGATCTTTTCAGCCTCCCCAAGCATCTCAAGTTCTGTAGCCTCAAGCTTCAGCCCTGTCTCTTCAGAAATCACAGTTCCACCGGTCAGGATGGCAATGTCTTCCAGCATCTCTTTTCGTCTGTCACCAAATCCGGGAGCCTTTACAGCAGCGATCTTCAGCGATCCGCGAAGCTTGTTCACAACCAGGGTGGCCAGTGCTTCAGCATCCACATCTTCGGCAATGATCATCAGCGGACGACCATTCTGTGCTGTGGCTTCAAGAACGGGAAGAAGGTCTTTCATGGTAGAGATCTTCTTGTCATGGATCAGGATGTAGGGATTCTCCAGTACAGCCTCCATCTTCTCGGTGTCGGTCACAAAATAGGGAGAGATGTATCCACGGTCGAACTGCATTCCTTCAACCACCTCCACGTAGGTTTCGGATGACTTGGACTCCTCAATGGTGATCACACCCTCTTTCTTCACTTTGGACATGGCCTCGGCGATCAGTCCCCCGATGGAGGGCTCGTTGTTGGCAGAAATTGAAGCAACCTGCTTGATCTTCTCATTGTCGTCTCCAACCTCTTTTGACTGGCTTTTAAGGCTCTCTATGACCTTCTCAACAGCCTTGTCAATTCCCCTTTTCAGGTCCATGGGATTGGCACCTGCAGTAACGTTCTTCAGACCAACCTGTACAATGGACTGGGCCAGTACAGTGGCAGTGGTGGTACCGTCACCTGCATCGTCGTTGGTTTTGGAAGCAACCTCCTTCACCATCTGGGCACCTACATTCTCGAAGGCATCTTCCAGATCCACCTCTTTTGCGACAGTGACACCATCCTTGGTTATCTGGGGTGCACCGAATTTCTTTTCAATAATCACATTGCGACCTTTTGGTCCCAGTGTCACCTTGACTGCGTTCGCCAGCTGATCGATTCCGCTCTTAAGCTGATCGCGGGCTTCCATGTCAAATTTGATCTCTTTAGCCATTTCTATTCATTTTTTGGTTTACTTGTTCTGTTTCATTTCTGGTTTTTACTGACCTGTAAATTCACCATACCTTTAAGTTCTGCCTTTTTGTTTAATTGACCGTAAGCTCGACACTATCAAAATCGATATCTACTTATCACAATTTGTGCCAAAGGGTAAAAACAAAAAAAAGTGTCAGTAATATGACATACTGACACTTTTCATGATGTTTTACCTGTCCGGTTTTACTCCTCTCCACCCTCTTCCGGCTCACTGCCGAAGGACTCGGGAAGGTCGATGGTCTGCGATGGCTGGTCCATGACAGTCTCATCAAATTGTCCCTGCAAACGTGAACCGGCCTCTACTCCGGCTTTTGGGACAGTAATTCCTGCCAGCAGGCTGAAGAGAATCAGTGCTGCCCCGAGGGTCCAGGTGGCTTTCTCAAGAAAGTCGGCCGTTTTCCGGACTCCCATGTACTGGTTTGATGATGAAAAATTCGATGCCAGGCCACCGCCTTTGGAGTTTTGGACCAGTACGATCAAAATGGTAAAGACGCATGTAACAACAATCAATACCGTGAATACTACAAACATTTTATTCGCTGTTTATGAATGATTTATATTCCTGATTTTCTCAATTTGCGCTGCAAAGTAAGCACTTTTTTCCGGATATTTCAAACTTAATTTCTCGTATGCATAGATGGCTTTCGCAAACAATCCCTGCTTCACATAGATCTTAGCCAGGGTGTCGGTTATGAAGCCGTCGTGCTCACGAATAGAGGCCAGCGATACATCTCTCTTGCCTTCCACCTCCCTGTCGGCCCGGATGGGGCCGGGATCATCATTTATAAAGTTCAATATCAGCCTGTTATTGGTTGATGACTCAACAACAGGGGGAGGGTCTGAATCGGGGGCAGGGTCAGACTCCTCGTCAGACTCCACCAGGATAATGGCGGGGGTTTCTGCCTCCTCACTCTCCGAATCTTCCAGCTCTACCTCATCCTTTGCCACAGCCTCGATCAGGGTTTCCGAGGAGATCTCCCCATCCGGTTCTTCCCCCTCTCCATCCGGTTCACTCTCCTGATCCGGTTCACTCTCCTGATCCAGTTCAAATGAATCCTCCATCTCCTCATCCAGCTCGAGCAGGGTCTCATCCGTTTCAGATCCGGCATACGGGGCATGCTGTTCAATAATCAAATCGGCCTCCCGGTGGGGCTCATCAGAGAACCGGATTCCGTCCGGCTCTTCAACCGGGGGCTCCTCTTCACCTGTTTCCGGCCTGGCCACATTGTTCACAAGCTCAAACAACTTCCGGCGATCACTGGCATAAACAGCAGCCATCTTCAGATCCGCATCTTTTTCATGCCCGAGGGCCTCCCTGACCCGCACCTTCAGCATGTGAGCCAGGTTGAACATGGGATAGTTCCTGCACACCTCCTGCACCTGCTCAAGATCGGCGGGCGAATAGTGATGGGCGGATAAAAGGCGGTTTATATCAGAAGCGTCCATATCAGGGAGGGTGTTACCAGGAGACAAATGCCTTGTTGAATATATCCTCGATCAGGTCCTCAACAATCAGATCGATCAAATCATTTTCCACATCTGTCAGGTTCTTCGATGCATCATAATCTTCATACCTGGAGAAGCTGGTGTCATAATCCAGTTCGGGGTTGATCAGGTTGCTGTACTTCACCCTTACCGCAATGGTGAGCCTGTTCCTGGCTGCCGTCTCCTTCCCGGTAATGGCTGTGGGCCTGGTCTCGTACCTGGTGATCTCACCAGAGAAACGTACATCTCCCCCACCGGTGGAGAGGTCCAGGCTTGTGTTGGACTGGATCTTATCCATCAGGGCATCGGTAAACAGCTGACTCAGCTGCGCCTGCACAATGGCTGCCCTGTTGGGAAAATAGTCTACAGAGTAAGTCGTCACCTCGGGAGATATGTTCACCCCGCTGAAGGAGTAGGTCACCTTGCAGGAGGGAATTGTGATCAGCAGAGTGATCCCAAAAAGAGCCAGCGCTGCTTTCCATTGTTGTGGGTTGATTCCCTTCATCTTAGGCATTATTCAATGTTATACTCTTTAATTTTCCGGTAGAGGGTACGTTCCGAGATGCCCAGGTCCTGGGCAGCGTATTTGCGCTTCCCGTTATGCTTGTCAAGGGCTTTCCGGATCAACTCCTTCTCCTTCTCTTCCAGAGAGAGAGACTCCTCTACAATCTCTTCAGTGTCCATGATCCGCTCCTCATCCCTGGAGGGGCGCTGGTGCGTTTGTGGAGCAAACAGGTGCTCGGTCTCGTCTGCCAGATCATCTGAATTGTTATAGAGCTTTTTTATGATCCCCTCATGCTCCTCCTCCAGTTCACGGCCCACTGTACCCTTCTCCATAAGCTGTGCAACCAGCTTTTTAAGATCGTTCATGTCACCCTTCATGTCGAACAGTACCTTATAAAGGATCTCTCGCTCGGATTTAAATGTCTCTTCACTCACCACATCCTTGCTGATCAATGCAGGCAGCCGCGATCTCTGGTAGTCAGGCAGGTAATGCATCATGGCTGCAGCCGACACCTCCCTCTCCTGTTCGATGATTGAGAGTTGCTCGGTTACATTTTTCAGTTGCCTGATGTTTCCGGGCCACGCGTAATTGAGCAGGACCTGGCGGGCCTCCTCCTCCAGCCTGATGGCAGGCATGCGGTACCGTTCCGAGAAATCGGCTGCAAACTTCCTGAACAACAGGAGAATATCGTTTCCGCGCTCCTTCAATGAGGGAATGTGGATGGGTACTGTATTCAGCCTGTAGAAGAGATCCTCTCTGAATTTACCCTTCTT
Source organism: Bacteroidota bacterium (assembly GCA_039714775.1). Lineage (GTDB taxonomy): Bacteria > Bacteroidota > Bacteroidia > Bacteroidales. The sequence goes on along the minus strand of JBDLIQ010000012.1, from coordinate 22,348 downwards.
AATGGCCTGGGAAATATTAAGGTTGGTGGCAGCTACCACCCTCACATCTGTCTTCAATACCTTGGATGATCCCACCCTGATAAACTCCCCGGTTTCAAGCACCCTCAGCAGGCGAACCTGGGTGGAGAGGGGAAGTTCGGCAACCTCATCCAGGAAGATGGTACCGCCATTGACCACCTCAAAATAGCCCTTGCGTGTGTCGTGTGCCCCTGTAAAGGCCCCCTTCTCATGACCAAAAAGCTCGGAGTCGATGGTTCCCTCCGGAATGGCCCCACAGTTCACGGCAATATAAGAGCCATGCTTTCTGGTACCCAGTGAATGGATGATCTTCGGAAAGGACTCTTTCCCTGTACCACTCTCCCCGGTGATCAGCACACTCAGATCGGTGGGAGCCACCTGTCGGGCAATATCAATGGCACGGTCAAGACCACTGTAGGTCCCGATGATCGCAAAGCGCTGTTTTATCTGTTGTATCTCCATGGAGCTCTATGACAAAATAACCTGAAAACATGACAAAATTACAATTTTAATCAATATACCCCGAGTCCTCCTTCAGAGAGTGGGACCGGCTCGCTTCAACTGCCAGGCGATCGCACCTCTCATTCTCCGGAATGCTGGCATGGCCCTTTACCCAGATGAAGGATACTGACAGTCTCCTGTAGAGCACCAGGAACTGTTGCCAGAGATCGATGTTCTTCTTGTTTTTAAAGCCTTTTGCTTCCCAACCGAACAACCAACCTTTATTGACCGCATCTGAAACATAACGTGAGTCGGTGTAGATCTTCACCCTCAGATCGCTCCGCTTCAGCGCCTCCAGTCCCCGGATCACCGCCAGCAGCTCCATCCTGTTGTTGGTAGTGTGTGTGTATCCTTCTGAAAGCTCTTTCCGGTGCTTTCCATACATCATCACCACACCCAGACCTCCCGGTCCGGGGTTCCCCCTGGCAGATCCATCTGTATAAATAACGATCTCACCGGCTGTCATGGCTCTCTCATTGAATCAGGTTCATCTCTTCAATCAGGTACCCGGCACCCGCCAGTTTATCGATAACAAACAGCACATACCTGATATCCACGTTAATACACTTCTGAATATCGGGCTCAAAAGCAATATCCCCGCTCATGGCCTCCCAGTTACCATCAAAGGCGATACCGATCAGTTCGCCATCTGCATTGATTACCGGACTTCCGGAGTTGCCCCCTGTAATGTCATTATTGGTTGTAAAGCAGACATTCAGGGTCCCATCCCTGCCATAGGGTTCATAATTTTTTTCAGCATACAACCTCTTCAGCCCTTCAGGAACCAGGAATTCAAAATCATTGGGATCCTCCTTTTCCATCACACCGGTCAGGGTGGTATAGTAACTGTATTTCACGCCATCCCTTGGGATGTAATCGCCCACCCTGCCGTAATTCATCCGCAGTGTGGAGTTGGCATCGGAGTAAAAATCCCTCTCTCTATGCATCTCCATCAATCCCTTCAGATAGAGCCTGCTTCCATTGTCCACCTGTTGGCTGAACTGCTCCAGCTTCCCGTTTACCTCCAGGTGGATCTTCGATGCCATATGGGCCCTGTAGGCCGGATCCTTCCGCAGTGCTTTCAGTGAGGGATCCTCCAGGAAAGCAAAAAATTTCTCCCTGTCAACCACAAAGGATTTTTTGAAATAGCGGTCCACATATTTACCTGCATCTCCTTTGTACTTCCTCTTCACTTCAATCACATTGAACGGCAGGTAGGGGTCATCAACCTCTTCGATCAGCAGTTCGATCATGGCGGTCATCACCTTTTTATCCGTGGGGGGATTGTAGTCCTTATAGAAATTTTCGGCAATGGGCTTGACGATTTCTGCAGCCCTTGCTGCACTTTCCGTGTTTTCCCCGGCATACACAAGGGCCCGCTCCATGGCTTCAAGATACCTGGCAAACCAGACCGACTCCATACAGTCTTCCCGGCGAACCGTCTCCTTGAGGTACTGCGCTGCATTTTTCAGCTCCCTGCGTGCTTCAACCGCCTCCCGAATCTCCCCCAGGGCCTCACCATACAACTCCATACGTGTTTCGTCCTGGCTCACCCACCTGGTGAACTCCTCCTCCTGCTCCCTCTTCTTTTCCGCTACGTGCAGTCTCTTCAGTCCCTTGCTCTGTCCAATGGAGTATTTCCAGTAGTTGGCCGACCCGGTATACTTTGCCGCATACTGCAACCGCACTTTTTCATCGGCCATCATCTCCTCCATCTGCAACTTCTGCTTGATCCCCCTGATGCGGATCCTGTTGGGGTGGGTGATCTCCAGGAGCTCTTCAATCTCCCATGAGGTCATGTACCGGTCTGTACTGCCGGGATAACCTATCACCATAGCAAAATCGCCCTTCTCGTATCCCTTCAGGGAGATGGGCAGGTAGTGTTTCGATTTCAGGGGGATGTTATCGGGACTGTAGTCTGCCGGTTCTCCGTCCGGACCCGTGTAGACCCTGAAAATGGTGAAGTCGCCCGTGTGCCTGGGCCACTCCCAGTTATCGGTATTACCGCCAAACTTTCCGATCGACTCGGGAGGAGCACCCACAAGGCGTACATCCCTGAAAGTTTCGGTTACAAAAAGAAAAAAACGGTTGTCGTTGTACATGCTATGTATGGTGGCCTCATACCCGGTCTCCCTTTTCACTTCACCGGCAATGGCAGCTGACATGGAGCTTATCTTTGCGCTGCGGGTCTGCCGGTCCATCTGCTCACTCAACTGCGGAGCGATCCGGTCGGTTACCTCCTCCATGCTCACCAGGAAGGTGATGGTCTTCCCTTCATTAGGGAGCTCCTCCTCCCTGGACATGGCCCAGAATCCATTTTTCAGGTAGTCGTTCTCAACGGTGCTGTGGTACTGAACCTCATCATACCCACAATGGTGGTTGGTAAACAGCAACCCTTCGGGCGAAACCAGCTCGGCAGTGCAGGAACCCCTGTCAAGTGCACCGATGGCATCCTTCAGGCTGGACCGGTTAATGGAGTAAATCTGATCGGCTGTCATCTGCAACCCCATCGGAGTCATCTCATCCATATTCACCTGCTCCACAAGGCTAAGCAGCCACATGCCCTCATCTGCAATAACCCTGGATTGAAAGAGCGTCAGGAGCAGCACAGTCACTATCAATAATTTTCTCATCTTACATTTATTATAATGAGTGCAAATATTGCAATTTTCTTTGTTAAATGCGATGGAGTTCACCAATTTATGGAATGCCACTACATGGTTTAAGGGAACTCCAGTCGCATCTGTTCATCCAATAGCCGGAAAGAGCGCCTGTGGTGTTCGGTGGGACCGAATTTCATGATGGCCATCCGGTGTTCATGTGTTGGATACCCCCTGTTTCTGTTCCATCCATACCGGGGATGCTGTTGGTGAAGCGCCTCCATCTGTTCATCCCTGTGGGTTTTGGCCAGGATTGAGGCTGCGGCGATGGAAGCATAAATCCCGTCTCCTTTAACAATACAGACGTATGGCAGACTCTGATAAGGTTTGAACCTGTTTCCGTCTATCAGGAGGAATGCGGGTTGGGGATCCAGTTTCTCAACAGCCCTGTGCATGGCCAGGAAAGAGGCGTTAAGGATGTTGATCTGGTCGATCTCACGCTCATCCACCATGCCCACGCCAAATGCAACCGCCTCACGTTCAATGGTTTCACGCAGTATATCTCTTGTTTTTTGATTCAGCTTTTTACTGTCGTCGAGCAGGGGGTCAGAGAAACCATCGGGCAAGATAACGGCAGCAGCGAAAACCGGGCCAGCCAGACACCCCCTGCCGGCCTCATCACAACCTGCCTCGATGATCCCGGGTGTATGACAGGATTTAAGCATCTCTATCCAGCACCTGAAGAACAGAACTCCATAAGATCCGGGCCGTATCATCCCAACTGAACAGCTCCCTTCTTCTTCTCCCCTTTTCGACCAGCTCCTCCCTGAGTCCTTTCTCCCTGACAACTCTGATCATGGCATCACGGATGCTTCCCGGACTGTCAGGTGAAACGAACAGGGCCGCATCGCCAGCGATCTCAGGCAGACTGGTTACTTTGGAAGTAATAACCGGTATATCACATTTCATGGCCTCAACGATGGGAATCCCGAAACCTTCAAAATAGGGCACAAAGGTCATGGCCCATGCAGCTCCCAGCAGTTCGTTCAGCCGTTCGGGTGAGAGCCTTCCTGTAAAGATCACATCGCTCTTGTTGCGCATCTTTCCCAGCTGCTCCTCCATTGCTTTGGTAAGAAAAAACTTCTCTCCAACCAGGACAAGTTTGTACTTTCCCTTGTTCTCATCTTTGAACAGCTGAAATGCCTTCAACAGGTTGGTGATGTTCTTTCGCGGATGCAGGCTGCCCACAAACAGAAAATAGGGATTCCCGCCGGTAAGTTCGCTTCTCACCTCCTCTGCCTGCTCCTCCGATATAGGCTTGTAACGTTCGTTGGCACCGTTATAGGCCAGATCCACCAACTCCTCGTCCAACTCATACTGGTTGATGAGATCCCTCCTGGAATATTCTGAGACCGTGACAATACGGGATGCCCGGCGGGCAAAGAGGGGAAAGAAATGGCGGTAATATTTTCTGACCATCCAGGGCAGGTCCCCTGGCCGGTGTTCAAAATTGATATCATGAATCACATTTACGGAGGGAATTTTTGACCTCAGGGGCAGAAATCCGTCGGTACTCAGAAAGAGATCTGGTTTCACCCTTCTTAGAAATGCAGTCACACGCCATTCAAACCAGAAATACCAGAGAACCGGATGCCTGGTGGAGGGCCTGAGTACAACGGGTGTCACATTGTCTCCAAAGATCACCTCCTTACTGAATTTCCGGTCAAACAGAAAGTAGAAATGGACCCCGGGATGATCTATTGAGATTCTTTTCAGTGTTTCATAGGTAAACCAGCCGATACCATCGAGTCTTCCCGGCATGAGAAGACGTGTATTCACCACAATTGTCAGCTTTTTTTGTTCCTGGTTCAATGGATCTTAATTATATGGGGCGAACTTATTACATTTGTATTGAATTAAAAAATATTTTTAACCCGGTTTGAAAAAGCGTTTCCTTACCAACCTGGCCCTGTTGATCCTCCTTAACCTGTTGATCAAACCATTTTGGTTCTTTGGAATCGAGGTGGGGGTGCAAAACAGGGTGGGTGAAGAGATGTATGGTTTCTATTTCTCCCTGTTCAACTGGGCATTCATCTGGAACATCCTGCTGGATGTGGGGATCAACAATTTCAACAACAGGGCCATCTCCAGGGATCATAGCCTGCTGAAAGACAACCTGGCTGCCATTATTCCCCTGAAACTTGTACTGGTACTGGTATATGCCGGTGTGGTACTGGTTTCCGGAAAGATCATCAACTACTCTCCCGAACAGATTCGCCTGCTCTGGATACTGATTGTCAACCAGTTCCTGGCCATGTTCATTCTCTATTTCAGGACCAACATCAGTGGGATGCAGTATTTCAGGACCGATAGCCTGATGTCGGTGATGGACCGGAGCCTGATGATCCTCTTTACCGGACTGCTGCTCTGGGGTAACATCACAGAGAAACCTTTCCGAATCGAGTGGTTTGTCTATACCCAGACCCTCTCTTACAGCTTAACACTCATTGCTGCAGCATCGATTGTCAGATACAGGTCCGGGGCCTTCATTGGACGGATTAACTTCAGGCGCTCGGTGGAAATACTCAGGAAAAGCTATCCATTTGCACTTCTTATATTGCTCATGGCCCTGTTTAACCGGATCGACTCGGTGATGCTGGAACGGCTCCTCGACAACGGAAAAACGGAAGCTGGCATCTATGCCCAGTCGTTCAGGGTGTTTGATGCAGCATCACAATTCTCTTTCCTGTTTGCCATGCTCCTTCTGCCCATGTTCTCCAGGATGATCAAGCTGGGTGAAAATGTGAACGACCTGATCCGGACCGCACTCCCGCTTCTGATGGTGGCAGGGCTTTCGGCTGCCATCGCAAGCAACTTCTACGGGAGTGAGATCATCGATGGGATGTATCATTCAACGGTCGAGCGAAGCGCAACTGTATTCGGGCTCCTGATGATCGGCTTCCTCTTTGTATCTTTAAGTTACATATATGGCACCCTGCTGACTGCCAACAACAACCTGAAACAACTGAACATGCTTGCCGGAATCACAGTGGTCATCAACATTTCACTGAACCTGATCCTGATCCCCGATTACCATGCTGTGGGGGCAGCAATCTCCAGTGTTACCTCCCAGGCTTTCTTTGCATTCACACAGCTGATCCTTGCTGGCCGCATCCTGAAGATCCCGCTAAACGGTGATATCCTTATCAGGCTGGCCGCTTTCCTGTCCTTCAACCTGATAACAGGTTTTCTCACCCTCTATATACCCGGTTGGATACCGGGTCTCCTGATCCTTCTTAGCTCCTGCCTGGTCTCCGCCCTGCTGCTGGGCCTGATCCGCCCGGGCGAGTTGCTCGACACACTTAACAAAGATGAATAAGATGAAAGCACTTGTAAAATCCAAAGCTGAAAAAGGCATTTGGATGGAAGATGTTCCAATACCGGAAACAGGTCCCAACGATGTCCTGATCAAAGTGATCAAATCGGCCATATGTGGCACCGACTTACATATCTATGAGTGGGACCAGTGGGCCCGGGATACGATCCCAACCGGTCTGACCATCGGACATGAATATGCAGGAATTGTTGCGCAGGTGGGGAGTGAAGTGAAGGAGTTTAAAGAGGGAGACCGCGTTACAGGTGAAGGTCATATTGCCTGCGGGCATTGCAGGAACTGCCGGCGCGGACGACAACATATATGCGAGACCACCATTGGAATCGGTGTGAATGTCAATGGGTCATTTGCCGAATATGTGAAGGTTCCCTCCAACAATGTAATGAAGATTAATGCCAAAATCCCGGATGAGGTTCTTGCCATCATGGATCCATTCGGAAACGCCACCCACACGGCACTCTCTTTCCCGTTGATCGGGGAAGATGTCCTGGTTACAGGAGCGGGGTTAATCGGCAGCATGGCAATCGCTGTTGCCCGCTTTGCAGGTGCCCGGTTCGTGGTGGCAACAGAAACCAGCCCTTACAGGGCCGAACTGGCAAAGAAAATGGGGGCCACTGCTGTGGTAAATCCAGCCAGGGAGAACCTTCGCGAGGTGATGGACAATCTGGGCATGATTGGATTCGACATTGGTTTGGAATGTTCAGGGGCTCCTGCAGCGTTCAACCAGTTGATTGAGCATATGTACAATTCAGGAAAAATCTCCCTCCTGGGACTATTGCCATCCGAAACCCAGGCTGACTGGAACCGCATTATTTTCAAAGGACTCACCCTGAAAGGCATTTACGGCCGTGAGATGTTTGAAACCTGGTACCATATGGAACAGATGCTTATGTCAGGCCTGGATATCTCACCGATGATCACACACCGCTTTGCCATCGACAATTTCCAGAAGGGTTTTGATGTGATGGAGACAGGGATGTGCGGGAAGGTGCTTTTAAACTGGGATTAATTCTCCGGAAATGTTAGGAAGTTGTTAATTGTTCTTCGGTCCGATACCGGGCCGGATAGGGTGCTTTCGCTATTTTTAGCAAACCAAAAAAGAGAGAGACCCAGGTGGAGAATCATACAAAAGATGAGAAGCTGAGACGAACCCACAGAACCACTGTGTTGTTCAATGGCCGTGAACAGGAGGCCATCAACCTCTATTGTGAGAAGTATAAGATCCGGAACAAATCAAAATTCATGAGGGAGGCCATCATGACCGAGATCCTGAAACAATTCGATAAAGATTATCCCACCCTGTTCGAGTTTGAGAAACCCAACCTCTTCTACACTAAATAGAGTCTGTCCATAAAGTCCGCTAACTGCGTTACGCTCACCCGAAAATTGGTCATTTACAAAATATGGAGAGACTCTAAATAAGCTCCATTGAGTAGATGATTGCCTCCAGCTGCTTCAGCTTGACCCGCTTCTTCTGATTGGGATGATAGAGGTATCCATCCACCGTAACGATGCGGTTCCTGCCCGCGTCATATACCGAGTGACTGATAAAGGGACCTCCCATAAATCCGTTTTCCAGTTCCCACAATCCCCTCAGTTCGACCACCTCAACACCACTCTTCTGAAGGTCGAAGGCAATGGGTTCATACATCTTTGAGAGGATCATATAGGAGTTCTCCCTCGGCCCCTCTACAAACAATTTTGTGATCCTGTTCCGCTGCTCAATAAGGGTCTCTGTATTCAGGTCCTCAGGACCGCTGGCCGGATAGTCATAAACCTGGATCACCTGGGAGAGATTGGGTGCCTCAATACTTACAGAGGTATACTCCTCTTTGCTGAAGTCCAGGTTATACCCGCGGGGAATGGCAAGCCTCACCTGGTGGTGGGCAGTAATCTCCTTCTGAATCGCCGGATCTTTCGAGCCCTGGTAGGTCCCTATAAGCCTGTTCCTGTCATACTGCACCAGGAACCCCTGTATCTGCTCATCATGCTCTCTGATCAATGCATGCAGTGCACTGCTGGTGGGAGCCTCAAGGTGAACCATGATCTGGGGTTTGGCCCAGATATTCTCCCTGAACCTGACCTTTGGTTCCAGATCATCCTCTATGGTGATCAGGACAATGGAACGGTGAAATTTGAAGATATTATCAAATGCGGCGGCCGTAATATGGAGCACATCAAAAAGGGGTTCCGACTGCGGTAGTCCGGGTATCTCCTCCTTGAGTACATCCTGCAGCATCTCCCCGGCAGAGTTCTCCCAGTTAAACTGGTCCATAACCACCAGAATCTCCCCGGCAGCTCCTGTAACGTTCGGCATGATCTTCCCTGCAGCACCTCCCTGCTTGTTGACTGTGTTACAGGAGGTCATTGTCACAAGGAGACCTGACAGTACAAAAAAGCCTGTCCACCGAAGCAGACAGGCCCTGAACTTTTTCCGGATGCTACTTGTCTCCATCCTTAATTTTTTTTGGATCCCCGATATCATCCACCACCACTTCATCGTCGTCGTCGTCGTCGTCGTCAGCAGCAGTGGCCTTTTTGAACTCCTTCATTCCCTGTCCCACACCCTTCATTAGTTCCGGGATCTTACGTCCGCCGAAAAGCAGCAGAACAAGCAATACAATTACTACGATTTGCCAGGCTCCTATTGCAAGGGTTATAAAAGCTTCCATTTTTTTTCAGTTAATTATGTTCGTATTACAAAAATAGGTAAATAAATCTGTCTATCTGTTGAATAATCCGATTACATCATTCAAATTGGCATAAAGCAGCAGGCTCAACAGGAGCACCATGCCGACGATCTGGGCGTATTCCAGGAATTTATCTCCCGGTTTCCGGCCTGTAATCATCTCGAACAGTGTAAACATCACATGTCCTCCGTCAAGTGCCGGTATGGGCAATACATTCATGATGGCCAGGATAATGGATAGAAAGGCGGTCATGTTCCAGAACCTCTGCCAGTCCCAGAAGGGCGGAAAGATGCTCCCGATCTTGATAAATCCTCCCAACTCCTCGTACGCCCTGGTCTTGGGCTTAACCAGCATCTTCAGTTGCTTCAGGTAGCTTTTTGTGACGAAGATTCCATAACTGATCCCTGCGGGAATGGACTGCAAAAAAGAGTATTTAATTACTTCGGCTTCAAACAGATCGGGGTAAGTGACGTTGTAGAAACCAAATTTGCCTTTGCTATTGGTTGTAACCTGCATCTTTAGTGTATCAGCACCCCTGAGGAGTGCCAGGCTGAACTCCCTATCGGCCACGCCTTCAGTCTGCTCAATAAACTCATCGTAATAGTCCACCGGCACCCCGTCCACCGAAACAATTAGGTCACCCTCCTTCGCCCCGGCGGTTTTCAGCGCCCCGTTTTCCAATTTCGAGATTTCACATATCACCCTGGGTTCCATTCCGTTTGCAAGCTTCAGCAACCTGGATGTCATTCCATCCGGAACATCAATATCGACAAATTCTCCTTCACGCTCAACCCGGATGACCCTGGTTTCGTTAACCAAAATGTCGTGATGAATCAGGGTCCATCTCTCCACCTTCTCACCATCGAGCTCCAGAATTTTGTCTCCGTCCCGGAGTCCCATCTCGTGATAGGTCTCTTCGAACCTGAGACCAAATTCAAGCCTTTCGGCGGGCACATAGGACTCACCCCAGACAAAAAGCACCAGGGTATAAATAAAAAGGGCCAGCACAAAATTGACCAGCACACCGCCCAGCATGATCAGTAGCCGCTGCCAGGCCTTTTTGGATCTGAACTCCCATGGCTGGGGTGGCTGTTTCATCTGCTCCGTGTCCATCGATTCATCAATCATCCCGCTGATCTTCACATATCCCCCAAGGGGCAACCAGCCAATCCCGTATACCGTATCCCCGATCTTTCTCTTAAAAAGAGAGAAACCGGCATCGAAAAAGAGATAGAATTTTTCAACCTTCACTTTAAACAGCCGGGCCAGCAGGAAGTGTCCCAGTTCGTGCAATATGATAAGAATCGATAAGCTTAAGAGAAGTTGTGCGATTCTGATAAGTACGTCCATTATAAATCAATTAATTCTTTGGCAACCTGTCTGGCCACCAGGTCCGTTTCAAAAATTTCATCCAGTGTGGGTGCTTGAATGAAGGCCGATCCGGCCACTGTTTTTTCGATCAGATCTGGTATCTCCAGGAATCCGATCTTCTTCTCCAGGAAGGCTTCCACCGCAACCTCATTAGCCGCATTCATAATGCAAGGGCAATTCCCCCCTTTTTGCAGCACCTCATAAGAGAGTGCAAGGTTACGAAAAATTTTCGTATCAGGCTTTTCAAAAGTCAATTGCGGATAATCGGTAAAATTGAAACGCTCAAGATCAGATTTTAGTCTCCCGGGAAAGGTGAATGCATACTGAATGGGTAGTTTCATATCGGGCAGTCCCATCTGGGCCTTGATGGAGCCATCATTGAACCGGACCATAGAGTGGATGATGGACTGGGGGTGAACCACCACATCGATTTGATCTGCAGTGCATCCGAACAACCACCGGGCTTCGATCACCTCCAGCCCTTTGTTCATCAGGGTGGCAGAATCGATGGTAATCTTGGGCCCCATCTCCCAGTTGGGATGGCGCAACGCCTCCTCCGGGGTGACCCTCTCCAGGTATTCTGGCCCCCTGCCCCTGAATGGTCCGCCCGATGCAGTCAGGATCAGCTTCTCAATGGAACCCGGTGGCTCACCGGTCAGGCACTGGAAAATGGCCGAATGCTCCGAATCGACGGGGATGATGTTTACCTGCCTCTGCCTGGCCTCCTCCATCACCAGCTCCCCGGCAACCACCAGGGTCTCCTTGTTGGCCAGTGCAATCTCCTTCCCGGCCCTGATGGCCGCAATGGTGGGCCTGAGTCCGCTGAATCCCACCATGGCCGTCAACACCATATCTACCGAATCGAAAGCGACCACCTGGGCCAACGCCTCCTCCCCGCAATAGACCTTAATGGGATAATTGCCCAGGGCATTCTTCACCATCTCATAGTGGTCCTCATTGCCAATAACCACTGCATTGGGGCCATGAAGCATACTCTGTTTTACAAGCAGATCTACATTGTTACGGGCAGTCAGTATCTCCACCTCAAATGATTCCGGGTGACTCGAAATCACCTCAAGTGCCTGGGTTCCAATGGATCCGGTGGAGCCGAGTATGGCGATTCGCTTTTTTCCCATGCTAGAATACGATGTAGTCTTCCGGATCAAGCGGCACACGGTCGTGCCACAATTCGAAGTGAAGGTGCGGACCCGTGGTCAATTCACCGGAATTACCGACGATGGCGATGGCATCCCCGGCCACCACTTTTTGTCCCACAGACTTGAATAGTGCTGCATTGTGCTTATAGACCGTTAGCAGTTCGTTATCATGCTGGATCTGGATCACATGCCCCGTTTCGAGGGTCCATGTAGACATGGTAACAGTTCCGTCAAGAACCGCCTTGACCACCTCATCGGGAGCGGCCACCAGGTCGATTCCGTAATGGCTCTCCATGGGATTGAATGAGCGGGTAATGATCCCTTTCACAGGCGAAAAGAGATGCATGTCGTAGAGGGCCCCCTCTATGTTCTTCTCCTCCAGCACACTGAGCCTGAATTGCTCTTCGGCTTCAACCTGTTGCCTCAGCATGGAGTCATGGGAAGATCGCAGGAAGGTGATCTCCTGCCGGTTTACCACTCCTGTGGTATCGTTCATATAATTCTCCGGGACCTCCCCTGAGATGATACGTTTCAGGTTATCAAAATACTGGTCCCGAATGGCCTGCTCATACTCCAGGGAATCGAGTTTCATTGCATTGGCACGGATGTGGTGCCTCATGGAAGCATCAGGGTAACCCGGGATCAGTTCACGGATATTGGTATAGGCAATCAGCGAATAGATGATGGCAATCAGCAGGATCATCAGGACCCCGATAACGGCGATCAGGTTCAGTCTTGTGAGCCTCATGGAGCCCACCTCTTCGAATGTGTCCTCATTCAAGAGGACCATCCGGTATTTATTGGTCAACTTGCGCAGAAGCCTCCTGCGCTTTTTTTCAGGATTATTACTCATGGGGTTATACCGATTAGGCACAAAGATAGAAAGAATCCGGATTTGCTGATCAGGACTGGAAATCAAACATGGGGAGGATCTCCCGGCGGATGTACTCCTCTCCTATCTCCTGCTTCAGAAAGCCTTCCCGGACCATGGCCTCATCTTCCTCCACAAAGAGCTCCATGTGGATCAGGGTCCAGGGTCTGAATTCATACAATGGATTATCGGTCTCCATTACATTCATGGTGATCATATAATCGGTCAGGCTGGTAGTGTATCCAACAAAAAGCCGGTCATGCTTATGGGAATAGAGAACAAATACTTTATAACTCATAGTGTGGTCCGGTAGTTGTTAAGTAGAACACAAAAATGCGAAAATGGTTGCACAGAAACCCCCATTTTATCAATTCTTTTACGAAACAGGGCTGGTCTTACACAGGCAATCTAATACTTGATACGGATGCGTTGCCATGTTCTGATAAAAGCCACCAGGTCCTGCCTCTCCTTTCCCGAAAGAGCCGGATGCTCACCCTCCCCATAACCCCATGAGGGCATACCGGTCCCACCCCGTCCCAGGGTCATGGTGGCCATCAGGTATCCGTTTGATGCAGCACTCAACAGCTCCTGGTTATTGAGTGCGGGCCCTTTGATCCCCTCACCCGATAAACCATGACATTCGGCGCAGCGTTGCCTGAAGATCTCTTTTCCGGCATCCCGGTCACCGGGATTACTACCCGGATAGATGTATGTAAGCGGGTGGGTCGATTGCTCCTTCATAAAACCGATGATGTTGCTGATCTCCCCGGCATCCAGCTTCTCCTGGTTATAGACATCCAGCGACCAGCCAAACATGGCGGTGTGTTTGCGGCCCTCAGCAATGGTTTTATAGAGGAACCCGGTCCCGGCCGCCTCCAGGAGGTCCCGGTTAATGATGGCCGGTCCTGTCTCCCCCTCACCAAATTCACCATGACACCGCGAGCAGAGGAAATGGTACCGCATGGCCCCCTCCTCCAGGTTGGGCTTTGGCAGATCGATTTCACCCTCTGCAGGCCGGGTTCCACTCCAGCTCCGGATCAGTGTCAGCAGGTTCATTCGCACCTGCGGCTCCAGGTGGGCCCATCCCGGCATGGCTGTATTGCCCCGGCCCTGCAACATGGTCTTCTGTATCATTTCATCGGTTGCCCGTTCGAGAAATCCCACCTGATTCAGGGCCACCGCCACACCACCTGTGCCGTTCCCGCCATGGCATACACTGCAGTGCCGGTCGAACAGGGCGGCCCCTTTTTTTGCATCTCCCTGCAACCTGGCATGCATCGCTTCATCCGGCTCACCGTAGGGCCCCTTCATGTGAAGTGCAATCTCATCCAGCTCACCGGTCTTCATTCCCGATACCATAGGGGCCCAGCTTCCCATCTGCCTCAGGCTCCTTCCCTTCTCCATGGTAAAACGGATGAAATCTTCAGAAGCAACCCGAACAAAATCGACATTGCCGATCGAAGGGATCCCCGTTTTATATTGCTCATAACCCTTTCCCTCCCCCTGCTTTCCGTGACATGCAGAGCAGAGGGTTGCATACCCATCTGCTCCATGGATGGAATCCCTGATGCCTTTGAACTCATTGAGGGTGGGCATGGTAAAATAGTCGAAAGGGATCTCCGGTTTAGAGAGTCCCATCACAAAGATGGCCAGTGCTTCCAGCTCCTGCTCGTCAAGATTTATCCTGAGCATCTGTGAACCAGGCGATACCATCTCAGGATCCTTGAAGTGCTCTTTCAACCAGTTGGATACCGTCTGTGCTCCGGCAATGTTCTGAAAACTGTAGTCATGCCTGGTCTTCTCCCCCTGCCTGGTCAGATCGGGGCCAAGTATACCACCCACATCCCTTGCTTTGTGGCAGCCCAGGCATCCCTCCCCGGAGAAGAGGGTTTTACCCCTCACAAACACCTCCATTCCCTCAATGATTGGCAATCCATCCTTTTGTGAATCATCAAAGATCGCCAGGTGGCACTGTCCGCAGGAGGCCTGTATATAAGGCTGTTCCATTAAAGGGTAGGGCCAGTGGGTATCCGGAAGGCGCCCGAAAGCCTCCTCCCTGGATAGCGCCCTGCCCTGTCCCCCGTGACAGATGGTACAACCATAATCCGAAACCGGGTGATCGGCCAGATAGCTCCCCGGATGGGTGGCATGGGGCAGGGGCCTCTCTGCCATTCGCATATCCTCAATCCCGTGGTGACACGAAATACAGCGGTCCACCCGTTTAAACTGTGGCAGCTCAACCTGGAAGATCCCCTTCTCCATCCCGGCAGAAGTCCCATCAGAACCTTCCACCTCCCCGAGGATGGTTTCATACTCCCGCTGGAAGGTTCTCCACTCCTTATGAAACCCCTCTCTGATCCATGCAGTGATAAGGAGAATGAGCAGCAGTGCCGCACCTGCCAGCACCAACCTCTCTACCCTGTATCTGTATCGCTTCTCGTCCATCACACCATTTTATTGCACCGGCCATTGTGAAGCTGACCAGAAAAACTCCCAGTTGGGTCCCCTGAACCAGATCCCCACCACCGTAAATACCACCAGGGCAACAAAGGCGGAGGTGAAAAGCACAAGGGATGCCATCCTTGATGATCTCTGCTTTCGCCGGATGATCTCTGCAGCCAGGACAAAGAGTCCTGCCGTAATGGTGGCCGGGTTAAACAGCATCACAAACCACTGGGAAATTCCAGGCATCCAGTCACGCAACCATCCGAACCGGACCAGCACAAAGAGCTGAGCCAGCACCAGAAGGAGTGCTGCAACAGCGGACCAGGAGACAAGTTTTAAACCTGTTCTCCCCGAGAACCACGCTCCCACATACTGATCCTCCCTGTCCCTGTACGGAATGGAGAAAAGAAAGACCAGGTAGAGCACCGGCACCACCAATCCCCCGGCAAATGCCGAGTAAGAGACCAGCTCCTGGATCCCCAGGAAATACCAGGGAGATTTGGCCGGATTTTCGGGATAGGCCGGATTGGCCTGCTCGAGCAGCGGGGCATCTGCCACCAGGGCAATAAGAAGCACCACCGACACCACAAGGATCAGGATCCCCAGTTCGGTCCACATCAACACGGGCCAGGCCAGCCATCTGTTTTCAGCACCCTTATCACTGGCATAACGTGTAGGTCTGCTCAATCCACCATCCTTGCGAATGCGCCAGAAATGCACGCCCATCAGTACCAGTGTAGTGAGTGGCAGAAAGATCACATGGAGGGCAAAAAACCTGGAGAGTGCAGGCTGTCCAACCGTTTCACCCCCGATAAGCAGTTTTTTCAGGAAACCTCCCGGATCGACAAAGGAGGTGACCCCCAGCAGGTCGGTAAGTTCCCTGGCAGAAGCTGCAATGTTTGAACCGATGGTCACCGCCCAGTAGGCAAGCTGGTCCCACGGCAGGAGGTAACCACTGAAATTACTTAACAGGGTAACCATCAATAGCACCACCCCGATCACCCAGTTCAGGGAGCGGTTCCCGAGGTATGATCCGGTATAGAAGACCCGCAGCAGATGCAGGAATGCCACGATGACCATCCCCTGGGAGGCCCACCGGTGCATGTTCCTTATGATTCTCCCCCCCGGCACGATATAGACAATGTCCTTCACCGACCGGTAGGCTGCCTCGACCGACGGGGTGTAGTAGATCATCAGGATCACCCCGGTGAAGATCATGATCAGGAAGAGGAACCCCAGGATCATTCCCAATCCGAATGTATAGGTGGGTTTCATGGAGTGGATGTGGACCCGGGTGGCATGGATGTGCAGGAAAAAGTTACGGGTAATCCGCCCGGCCCGCTCTTTGCGGTTCTCCTCTGTCATGATCAGGAGGTTAGGTATTTGTCATCCGCTTCTACCTGCTTTCCCGGGTCAATGACAATCCTCCCATCGGCTGCTCCGCTCACCTGGTACCAGTCCAGACTGCGTGGTGCAGGTCCCGAAAGCACCTCCCCTTTCATATTGAAACAGGAGCCGTGACACGGACACTCAAATCCATCGGTGGTATTTTCAAGTGTGCAACCCAGGTGGGTGCAGATAGCAGAGACTGCCCGGATCCCTTCATGATCCCTGTAGACAAACAGATGGTGCTCTTCCAGATAGGTATATGTATCGACCGGGAACTGCTTTGAATCACCGATTGTGATCCGCCGTTTCTCCCCTGCAATTCTTGGAAAAAACTGGCGCAGGTAGCTCACCGCTGCCACCGCACCGGTGACCGAAACAAGGGTTATTGCCGCTCTCTTTATGAAGTGTCTGCGTTTCATGGTTGAATCCCCTAATTTATATACTTTTGGCTTTAATGCAATAAATAAGAATTATCATAGCAATGAATGGAATTGTTCCAAAGGTTTTAGGGACCGTGGTGCCGGTTGCAGCAATCCTGGCCACACTGATTAACTGTAACCGTGCAGAATCGGGAACAGCTGCCCGCGCAACACCTGAGCAGACAAAGCAGAGCGCTGAATACCGGGGCCGTGAGAGCTGCAGGGAGTGTCATGAAAAGGAGCACAACCTTTTCCAGGGTTCGGACCATGACCTGGCCATGGATACAGCCACTGAGGAGACGGTCCTGGGCGATTTCAACAACATCTCATTCACCCATTTCGGGGTGACCTCCAGGTTCTACCGATCGGGCGAGAAATTCATGGTCAACACGGAGGGGCCCGACGGATCGATGGAAGATTACCAGGTGTCGTATGTGTTTGGTGTCAGGCCCCTTCAGCAATACCTCATCGAATTCCCGAACGGAAGATACCAGTGTCTGCCCGTCAGCTGGGACACCAGGTCAGCCGAAAAAGGGGGACAACGGTGGTTCCACCTCTATCCCGATGAACGGATCCCCCCCGGTGATGCACTCCACTGGACAAGGGTCTCCCAGAACTGGAACTACATGTGTGCCGAGTGCCACTCCACCAACCTGAGAAAAAACTACGTCTACTCCGAAAAGGCCTACCACACCACCTGGTCCGAGATCGATGTATCGTGCGAAGCGTGTCACGGTCCGGGATCTGAACACATCGATTGGGCCGAAAGAGTAGAGGCCGGCAGCAGTCCCGATATAGCCCCCGACATGGGATTGGTGGTGCGGTTGAAAGATACCGACAATGCCACCTGGATCTTCGATCCGGACTCGACCACCGCCCGAAGATCGGTACCCCGCCAATCGGACGAGCTGGTGCAGATGTGCTCCCGGTGCCATGCACGAAGGGCCGTTGCCACAGAGGACTACTACCACGGCGGTTCCCTGCTGGAGACCCACTGGCCCTCATTGCTTGAGGAGGGGCTCTATTTTGCAGATGGTCAGATCCTTGAGGAGGTTTACGTCTATGCCTCTTTCCTGCAGAGCAAAATGCATAAAGCCGGTGTGGTCTGTAAGGACTGCCACGAACCACACAGCGGAAAAGTCTACGTGGATGGAAATGCACTCTGTTACCGTTGCCACATGGCCAGCGAATACGGAACCCGGGAGCACCACTTCCACGACCCGGCCAAAGAGGGCGGAAGCTGTTTTGAGTGCCACATGCACGAGCGCACCTACATGGTGGTGGACCCGCGCCGCGACCACAGCATCAGGATCCCCCGACCCGACCTCTCCGAAAAACTGGGTACCCCCAATGCATGCAACCAGTGCCACACCGACAGGTCCACACAGTGGGCCACGCGGTATATGAAGGAGTGGTACGGAGAGGAGCTGCTCAGCCGGGAACATTACGGTGAGATTTTCCAGGCAGGCAGAAAGCACTACCCCGAGGCACATGAAGGACTGCTCAGGCTGGCAGGTGACCGCCAGCTGGCCTCCATGATCAGGGCCAATGCCATTGTTTTACTGGAGGGGTACCCGGCCCCATCCACCACTGAACTCCTGAGGATGATGATCAACGATCCCGATCCCCTGATCCGTTTTGCCACGCTGACTACCATACAGTTCGCAGATCCTGAATTAATCCGCGACCTGGCTGTACCGCGGCTCAGAGACAGCGTAAAGCTGGTAAGGCTGATGGCGGCCAACTCACTGACGGCAGTCCCGAAAAACATGATCCCTACCGGATCAACAGCGCTGCTAAGTGCAGCCCTTGAAGAGTACCATGCATCGCTGATGATCAATGCCGACCACCCCTCTGCCCACCTCAACTTCGGGAACATCTACCTCAATACCGGCAACTTTGAGAAGGCCGAAGCCTCCTACCGTGAGGCCATTGAGCTGGAGCCGGGTCTGGTGGGGCCCTACATCAACCTGGCAGATCTCTACCGGAGACAAAGCCGCGACGATGAGGGCGAAGAGGTGCTCAAAAACGCCCTGGAAATCTATCCCGATCTTGCCGCCATCAACTACTCCCTGGGACTGCTGAAGGTGCGGCAGGGGGATCAGCAGGCCTCCATGAAATACCTTGAAAAGGCTGCAATCCGGGCCCCGGAAGAGTCGCACTACAGCTACGTCTATGCCATTGGACTGAACTCACAGCACCAGCCAGAAAAGGCCCTCGCCTTCCTTAAGAGTGCCCTGAAACGACATCCCTATGACCGGGAGATCCTCTACAGCCTGGCCACCATATCGATGGAGAGCGGCCACTATGAAGATGCACTCGGGTATGCCCAAAAGCTGGTTGAAAATTACCCGCAGGATGCCAATTATCAGCAACTGATGCGTATGCTTTCGAGCCGGTAGCCCCCACTGAATAATAGAGATAAAAAAATCGACCAATTTTGGGCTTTTACATAAACAATTAATGCATGTGTGCGTCATATTTTAACCCATGTCAAATCACTACATTTCACCTCTATGAACAGACCGGAGAAGCTCAAAAAGATCGTAAAGGATAAATATGGTGCAATCGCCACAGCATCGAACAAGAAGGGTTGTGGATGCTGCGGGGAGAAGGAGCCGGACTACTCTATCATGAGCCTGGACTACTCCAAAGTGGATGGCCACGTGGAGGATGCCGATCTGAAGCTGGGCTGCGGGATCCCCACCGACCATGCCGGCATCAAACCGGGCAACAGGCTGCTGGACCTGGGCGCAGGAGCCGGAAACGATGTTTTTGTGGCCCGTTCCATTGTGGGGGAGAGCGGCTGGGTGACCGGACTGGACTTCACCGATGAGATGCTTGAAAAGGCCCGCAGGAACAATGAAAAAATGGGCTTTAAGAATGTTGAATTCGTAAAAGGGGACATTGAACAGATTCCCCTGCCCGACAGCAGATACGATGTAGTGATCAGCAACTGCGTGCTGAACCTGGTGCCCGACAAGGAGAGCGCTTTCTCGGAGATAAAAAGGGTCCTGAAACCAGGTGGTCACTTCTGTGTATCGGATATCGTGCTGAAAGGGGAGTTGCCCGACAAGATGCGGGACGCCGCCGCACTCTATGCAGGTTGTGTCTCCGGCGCCCTCCAGAAGGATGAGTATATGCAGATTATCAGAGATGCCGGTTACCACAAGGTGGAGGTGAAAAGTGAAAGGGTCAATGATGTCCCGGACGAAGTGCTGCTTCCACACGTTTCACAGGAGACCATTGATATATACCGGGAATCGGGCGCCGGGATCTTCAGTATCACCGTGGTGGGCACCAAATAATATTTTGAGAATCAAATAAGATCTGCTATATTTGCACCCGCTAACGCGGTTAGCATCGTTCTAAAGAGATAAAAAACAGCAAAAATATATTGCGGGGTGGAGCAGTTGGTAGCTCGTTGGGCTCATAACCCAAAGGTCGCAGGTTCAAGTCCTGCCCCCGCTACTAAAGAGAGCCTTGCGCAACAGCGCAGGGCTTTTTTCGTTCATGGCCTCAAGCTTGCTTGAAAGGCCATGGAGGGAAAAAGAACTGGGTGAACGAAGTGAACCAAGGCTTTGTTTAGTAAAGCAACCCCCTTTGGTTCTCGCTCGGCCGCAGGCCGGGCAACACTGCCCCCGCTACTAAGAAAGCCTGGATCTAATATCCGGGCTTTTATTGTTTTCTAAGCCAGTATTCGAAAATTGGATCATTAAAGCTTATTGTTTTACCATGGAATTCCACAATGTCCTTTTCTTCTAATACCATTTTATTTTTTGATACATTTCGTGGTGTCCCCAGATTGTATTTCTGCATTGTTTCTGAAGCGGTGAGTCTGGTTTCACCTTCAAGAATCGCAAGGAGAAGGTTTAACTGAGTATTGCTTAATGCCTCACAAATATCCTGATAATGTAGTGCATTGGAACGAATAACCAGGTCCATTGCTGTTTCAACTGATTCATGTGTAGCTTTGGATTCTGTGGCATTCCACACATTGTGACAGAGTTGCTGAAGGTAGTCTGGATGGTTATTTGTTAAGAGGATCATTTCAATAACTAATTCCTTAGTAATTCCTTTTCCGCTATTATTAAAGCTGTGCTGAATGAATTCAATCCAGTGTTTTTTTGGTATCTTCTCCAGGAAGAAAAGGTCTCCAAACCGATAAAATGCCCGCGATTCAGATTTAAATATTTCCAGCATCATATGCTTCCGGCTTCCATACAGACAATAACATGTATTTTCATGATGTTGCCAGTAGGAACGAAGTTCCTGTTCAAGGGAGATATGCTCATTTAGTTTTGAGATGCCCTGGAACTCATCAATACACACTACGATTTTGATTCCTTTCTTCCGGGCAATGATCTCCGGTAAGTTTATAATTTCTTCTTTTGATTTTTGAGCTTCCCTCCATGAAAAGCTCAATGAAAAGTCATTTACAGGATCCGCTCCGAAAGAGAAGGAGG
Source organism: Bacteroidota bacterium (assembly GCA_039714775.1). Classification (GTDB taxonomy): domain Bacteria; phylum Bacteroidota; class Bacteroidia; order Bacteroidales. The sequence goes on along the minus strand of JBDLIQ010000012.1, from coordinate 1,027 downwards.
GTGAAATCTTTTGAAAGAAGTTCTTTCCTGCATGCAATAATTCTTCTTTCTTGCTAATAGTACATTTTATTATTTCTGTTGAATATTTTTCAAAGAAATCTTCTTCAGTTCTGATATTAAAAAAGTCAATAAATGCAAACTTTGTTTTTTTGTCCTTTTTCAAGTGTGCAACTTGCTTCATTAAGGATGATTTCCCCCATCTCCTGGGTGAAACAAGTATGGTATTTATGCCAGATCCAATGTTTTGCTGGATACGCCTTATATCTTCTGATCTGTTGATAAAGTTGTCTCCGGTTACGATCCTGCCATATTTGAATGGTGAGCTCATAGTTTTATGCGTATAAATCAGTATTGTACTTATTGGTATTATACTTATTGGTATTATACTCAAAGGTATAATTAGTTTTATGAAATGTCAAGGAATTCAATGATTAATGCTATCTGGTTTATATATACTTCACGTAATCAGCAATTTTCGACATGTCCTTCAACAAATCCAGGTTAGATATGCTCTTTTTGGTAGCTTTTACGAAATTTGGCAACTTACGAAGTGGTAATAAATCAAACTAAGAAAATGAAGCAGCCTCTCTTTTTTCTGGCATTAATATTCACCTCCTGTTCTTTTTTCAGGCAAGAAGCTGTTGAGATATATGTCTCCCCCAACGGGAATGACAATAATAGCGGAACCATAGATTCTCCTCTTGTTACTGCCGAAGCTGCAAGAGACAGGGCCAGGGAAACAGGGCCGGGGAAAGCCAGGACCATATATTTCAGGGAAGGGATTTACCGGTTTTCAAAACCACTGGAGCTGGGAGAAAAAGATACGGGGGAAAAAGGAAAACCGGTGGTATATACCGCCTACGAAAATGAAAAGGTAATATTTAGTGGAAGCAGAAAGTTAGAACTAAACTGGGAGAAACTTAATGATAGCATATATGTAGCCAGTGCAGACTTCCCTCTTGAAGAGGGCTTTTCTCCACGCAGCATTTACATTAACGGCAAGGCAGCTCCTCTTGCAAGATATCCC
>JBDLIQ010000011.1:0-56817 GCA_039714775.1 Bacteroidota bacterium | reverse complement strand
AATGGCATCGCGATAGTCAGCCCGGCTGATCACAAACTGCATATTCACCTGCATCAGTGACTGGGAAACGGCCTCTACATTGATCCTCTTTTCTGCCAGGGCCATGGCTGCCTTTGCCAGCGATCCCGGCTGGGCAATGTTGGTGCCCAGGGCAACCACCAGTGCAGTCTCCCTGCGGGTCACCTGTTCGTAAAGTCCCCTGAGTTCGGTAATCAGTACATCGGTTACCTCCTTTTCCCAGAATACCATGGTGATGCTGTTGGCATTGGTTGCTTTCAGGATATAGGAGAGGTTATGCCGCTGAATCACCTTCATCAGTTTCATATCAAATCCCACCTGTCCAACCATAAACGGATCATGCACCTCAATGGCGGTCACTGCGTCGGTGCCTGAGATGATCTCCACCTTCGACTCCTCCCCAATATAATCCTTGGTAATAAGGGTTCCCGGGTGGTCAGGTTCAAAGGTATTCTTGATGCGGATGCTGATCCCCGCCATCTCCAGCGGTTTGGATGCTTTGGGATGGATCGCCTCCATACCGATATCGGCCAGCTGGTCAGCCACGATAAAGTTATAGTTTCCCACGGCATTGGCCTGCTCCACACCTACAATGGCCGGATCGGCACTGGAGAGGTGGTACTCCTTGTGGATCACCGCCTCATCTGCCTTCACCTCCACCGCTATTTTACTGAAGGTCACCTCCGAGTAGCCCCGGTCAAACTCCCTCATGATCCCCTCTGTTCCCTTGGTATAACCGGTTGCTACCGGGATCGTTTTTGAGCAGTCCACCTCAAGAAACGCCTTGTTGATCCGCTCGTCAATGGTGAGGTACTCCGCATCGGCAAATCCGCAGAGATCCACAAAGGTGGCATTGTAGCCGTGGTTGCGAATGATATTCACCGAGTTGAATGCCGAGTGTGCCTCCCCGATCGATGCAAGGATCTCCCTGGCTGCGAGCAGGATGTTCTGTTTGCTCACATAACCGGAAGCCAGCACCTCATCCAGGTTAACCAGGTAATTCCTGGCCTGTTCAATCCTTTCCGTAATGAACGCATCGGCTCTGTCCAGCTCCAGGCCAATCCCCTCCAGTCCATGGTTGATCTCAATAAGCTTCTTCAGCAATCCGTCCAGCGCCCCCCTATAATCCAGGCTTTTTACAAAAAGATCATATACACCGGGTTCCTCAGTTTTCTTATGCTCAAGCAACCAGTTGGTCACATTGTTATATGCCGAAACCACAAAGATCCGGTTGTAAGGGTTCCCTTCGGCAGCCTGACCAATGATGATGTTCTGTAAAACATCTTCGAATTGTGACATGGATGTGCCACCTATCTTATGAACTGAAAGCATCTGCAACTATTTTACTTAGAAAATGACAAAATTAGCACGATTTTTCTGACTACTTAACATATGAACCATTTCTTTTCCGGATTCTCCTAACTTTACATAAAATGAATGCCGTTATGAGGTTGCCATATCAAACATTCTGGAAGGTTTTCGGACTCCTGATTCTGCTGACCTCCTGCCTGAAGGAGATGCCCGAATCCACTCCGCAAAACCTGGTATGGAACCCTGCGCTTGCATTCCCCCTTGGATCGGATCAATTTGGGATGAACGCACATAGTGGCTTTGACACCACGCTCTTCGCACTGGATAGCATTACACAGTTGCCGGAATGGGTAACCCGGATGGAGGTGGTTATGGAGGGAAGGGTGAAGTTTGACCTCGCTTCGCTGAACCAACTGGACGAGATTAACCAGCTCCTGTTCCGCGTGGGTATATACAACGGGTTTCCCGAAAGAGCCCTGGCGCAGGCCTATTTCCTGAATGCAGATTCGGTTGCCATCGATTCCATGTTTGTCAACGGAGCCATCATTGTCCCACCCGGTGAAGTCACAGGGAACGGCGAAACCATCGATCCGGCTGTGATCAGAAAGAACGCTGTTTTCGAAGAGGAGCGGATTGCACCCCTTCAAGATGCCATCGAGATTTTGCTCAGGGCTGTCCTGATCGATCCCGGAGCTGACAGCACCCTCTATCCATATTACCCCGGTTATCACATGGATCTGGAGGTGGGCGTGATGCTGGACCTGACATTGACCGAAGAGCTTTGAAAGGACCCACACCATATATCGTCGCTTTGATCTGGATCATTCTGGGTTTAACAGGGGCACCTCTTCTACGGGCCCAGCAAAGCAACACCCTCTACCTGATGCATGATGTGCCCCAGTCCAACCTGCTGAATCCGGCCATCCAGATAGCGTGCAAATACTACATAGGCATCCCCGTACTGGCCTCCGCGCACCTCTCCTATTCTAATACGGCTTTTACATACAATGACCTGGCAGGATCGGATTCATGGAATCTGGAAGGTGTTGTTGACCAGATGCACCGGACCGACCTCTACTACGCAGAGGCCATGCTGGTCCCTGTGGCACTGGGATACAGGCACAGAACCCTCTATTTTACATTCAATATTGCAGAGCGGGTACAGGGTTACCAGACCGTCCCAAAAGAGGTAGCTGAAATGGCGGTTCACGGGAATTTCCCCTTCGCCGGGGAGACAGCACGCTTCAACGGATTGAGGCCGGGAGGATATCATACCAGGGAGTATTCCCTGGGTCTGTCAAAGGTTTTAGGGCCTTACCTTACAGCAGGGATCAGGGGTAAGCTTCTCTTTGGCAAGGCAAATCTTACCTCCGGAAGGTCCAGGGTTGGTCTGACCACAAGCGGGGACGATTTCAGTCTTTTTCTGGATGGGGACTATACCCTGAACAGCTCGTTCCCCATGACAATTAACGAGGATGCCGATGGGGAGATCAGCGGTATCCAACTGGATGAGATCGATCCGCGCAGGTACCTGCTGAATCGTGGCAACCTGGGGGCGGCCTTTGACCTAGGCTTCACCTACAGCTATGACGACCAGATCACCCTTTCGGCCTCTCTTCTGGATCTTGGATTTGTACGTTGGAAAACCGATGTGAACAACCTGCACGGCGAGGGTACCTTTGAATATACCGGCACAGACATCACCGGTGATCTGGTAAGCGAGGAGGCGTTCCGGAGCTTAGCCGACTCCATTCTTAACGCCATGGAGATTACAACCTCCACCAACCCCTACTCCTATATGATGCCCGCACAGCTCTTCCTGGGAGGATCCTACCAGTTCAGCGGGAAGATCGCCTTTGGAGCGGTCTCCCGAAGTGTAATCTTCCGAAGCAAACTACACTCCTCGCTCACCCTCTCGGCACAGGCCAACCTGGCAGAAAGGTTCCTGGGTACCGTGAGCTGGTCCTACCTGAACAACAGCATTAAAAATGTGGGGATCGGGATCGCCTACCACGGAAAAGGAGTTCAGTTTCATGCGGTGACCGACAACCTGCCGGGCTTCTTCTACCCGTTCGATACCCGCACCCTGAACCTGAGGGCAGGAGTGAACCTGATGCTGGGCTGTCCCCGAAACAAGAGGGAAAAAGAGCGCATGGAATCGGACGGCTACCTTCCAAAAACCGGGGTATGCCCCTACTCGGAGGACCCTGAAAAGATACGGAAGAGGCGCATGAAGGCGGTGCGAAGGCTCAACAGGTAATTTAACGGCAGGTGCGCCTTAAGTTTCGATCAATGAATCTGGGAGCCTCTGTTGAGATATAGTACGCTTCGATATAGCCAACCATCTGTTTCCTGGACCTTTCATCCAGGTATGGAAAGGCATTCAAAAGCTCCAGGATCTCAACCCTTTTGTTTTCCAGTGTTGTGATGGCCTCCCTGTAGGAAGAGTCCTCCTGGCAGGGACCCAGAAAGTAACGTTCCCTTACCGATTTGATACCCAGATTCTCGCCCGGTACAGCATAGTTTGCATTCACAAATCCCGAGTAATCAAAATCATAGGGAACAGGGGTATATCCCTCCGTTGAAAAACCGGGCAGTCCAAGGATCTTCATGTTGTGCCGTCCTGCTATTGAGTAGTCGGCATTTCCGATCATATACTGAAAGAGAGAGGTGAGCATGATCTCATCGGGTCTCATAAAGCTCATGACCAGGTTGTCCCTTTTAATAACCATGGCATCGTGCCTTTCGGCCACCATTTTTTCAGGCTCGATCATAAATGCCCAGCTCTCGGTCACCCTGTTTTTCCGGCCCGTATCAACATACTTCATCCGGATGAGTCTCACCCTGAAACTCACCGGCGACAGTATGTTGTAGATCCTGTAGGCCAGGTACTCCTTCAACACATAATCGGTATAATCCTTCCCTCCCTGGCAGTGGGTGACGATCTTCATTCTCTTTACATCCTGCAGGTGGATGTTCTTCACATCTGCTTTCCGGATGTTCAGCCAGAAAGGGGCAAAAGTGCAGTGATTTCTCCTGAAATTCCCCCTCGGTTTGATCCGCACCTCCTTCTCAATTTCCAGAGAGTCATTTACCCTGAGATTAAGATGAACAGGTTTATACTTCTCATCACTCTTTTCCCGCTGGTATTGCTTCAGGTTAAAGGTGAGTGTAAGCTCAAGCGGATCTGCACCTTCGAAAAGATCAGAATCGGTAACCAGGGTATCCCCCAGCTGATGCCCGGGGTGGATATCCTGTGCCTGAAGAAGAGGCGAAAGAGATAAGAAGAGGCAGAGAGCAAGACTTTTCCTGAACATGGCAGTGATCGCTTATATTCCATTAAAAATATGGAATAATTTACGAAAAGCGCCGGGATCTCCTGAATTGTAACCAAAAATCACAAAACCGTTTCAAATTAACACTTTCATACCGCCATTTTTATCCGGATTATTGCAGAAGTTTCTTACATTTGCGGCTTATCTAAACCTATTTTGTTTTGGCTGGAAAGACACTATTTGACAAGATCTGGGATGCCCATGTGGTCGATGAGATCACCGGCGGACCATCTGTGCTCTATATCGACAAGCACCTGGTTCACGAAGTAACAAGTCCGCAGGCTTTTGCAGGGATTGAAAAGCGGGGGATCTCACTTTTCCGTCCCCAGCATACCGTGGCCACCCCCGACCACAATATACCCACAGTGGATCAGCACCTTGAGATAAAAGATGAACTCTCCCGGTTCCAGGTGGACAAACTCACCGAAAATTGTGAAAAGCACGGCGTTACCCTCTACGGGTTGGGCCATCCTTACCAGGGCATTGTGCATGTGATTGGTCCGGAGCTGGGCATCACCCAACCGGGCATGACCATGGTATGCGGGGACAGCCACACATCCACCCACGGCGCATTTGGAAGCGTTGCATTCGGGATTGGTACTTCAGAAGTGGAGATGGTGATGGCCACGCAGTGCATCCTTCAGCCCAAACCGAAAAAGATGCGGATTTCGGTTGATGGAGCGCTCTCAAAAGGGGTTACTGCCAAAGATGTGGTCCTCTATATCATCTCGAAGATCTCTGCAAGCGGGGGGACCGGCTATTTCATTGAATTCGCAGGATCTGCCATCAGGAGCCTCACCATGGAGGGCCGGATGACCGTCTGTAACATGAGCATCGAAAGCGGTGCAAGGGGCGGACTCATTGCCCCTGACCAGACCACCTTCGACTACATCAAAGGAAGGGAGTTTGCTTCAAAAGGTGAGGAATTCGACCAGGAGGTGGAGCGATGGAAAGAGCTGAAGAGCGATGACGATGCACTGTTTGACCTGGAGCTTACCTTCGATGCAGCTGATATTGAACCGATGATCACTTACGGCACCAACCCGGGTATGGGTGCGAAGGTCAGTGGAAATATCCCGGCTGTAGAGGAGATTGATGAGACCACCCGGGATTCATATAAGAAATCTCTTGCCTACATGAATTTTGAAGCAGGGTCGGCCATCGCAGGCAAACCGGTTGATTATATTTTTGTGGGCAGCTGTACCAACGGCCGGATCGAAGACCTGCGCGAGGTGGCCCAGTTTGTGAAAGGGCGCCGGAAGGCGGATCATGTGACGGCCTGGATCGTTCCCGGTTCCAAACAGGTGGAGAAGCAGGCACAGGAGGAGGGGATTACGGAAATTCTTGAGGAGGCCGGTTTCAGGCTCAGACAACCCGGCTGTTCCGCATGCCTGGCCATGAACGACGACAAGGTACCCGAAGGAAAACTGGCCGTTTCCACATCCAACCGCAATTTTGAAGGCAGACAGGGGCCCGGGTCCCGCACCATGCTTGCAAGTCCCCTGACAGCAGCAGCCGCTGCAGTCACCGGAGTTGTTACCAATCCGGCCGATATGCTTTAACAGCCGGGACACACGAACCATAAAAAGAGTGAACAGATGTCCATCAATAAATTTATAACCATAGAATCTGCAGCTGTACCGCTGCCCATTGAGAACGTAGATACGGACCAGATCATTCCTGCCCGTTTTCTGAAAGCCACCACAAGGGATGGCTTCGGAGAGAACCTGTTCAGGGACTGGCGCTATGATAAAAGCGAACAGCCCAAAGCAGATTTTGTACTGAACAACCCACGCTATTCAGGCACCATTCTGGTGGGCGGTAAGAACTTCGGAAGCGGATCGAGCCGTGAACACGCCGCCTGGGCCATCCACGATTACGGATTCAAGGTGGTGGTCTCCAGCTTCTTTGCCGATATCTTTAAGAACAATGCACTGAACAACGGACTCCTGCCTGTCCAGGTGTCTGACGAATTCCTGGCAAAGATCTTCACAGCCATTGAGAAGGATCCGGAAACAGCCTTGAAGGTGGACCTTGCCGGCCAGGAGATCACCCTGGTTGCCACCGGCGCATCGGAACAATTCGATATCAACCCATACAAGAAAGAGTGCCTGCTCAACGGATATGACGATATTGACTACCTGATGAGTATCAAGGATAAGATCGCCGAATTTGAGCAATCAAGAAGCTAAATCTACTGCATTATGAAACGTCCATTATAATATTTTCATTACTATCACGAAAGAATAATGAAAATATTATCCTGGTAAGTTACATTGGACCAATGAAATACACTAAATAGCTACCAATGAAAATCTGCATCATGGATACCACGCTCCGTGACGGCGAACAGACGTCCGGAGTATCATTTACCGCATCTGAGAAACTGAACATCGCCAAGGTGCTGCTTGATGACCTGAAGGTGGACCGGATCGAGGTGGCCTCGGCCCGGGTATCGGAAGGGGAGTACGAGGGTGCCAGGAAGATCTTCACCTGGGCCAAGGATAAGGGATATATCGACAAGGTGGAGGTGCTTGGATTTGTTGACGGAGATATCTCCCTGAAATGGATCAAGGATGCAGGCGGCAGGGTGGTAAATCTCCTCACCAAGGGATCACTGAAGCACTGTCAGAACCAGCTGAAAAAGACTCCGGAAGCGCATATCGCAGACATTAAGGGTGTTGTGGCTCGTGCGAGTGAGATGGGCATCAGGGTCAATATCTATTTCGAGGACTGGTCCAATGGCATGCGCAACTCCCCCGAGTACATGTACCAGGTACTGGACGCACTGAAGGATGTGCAGATTGACCGCTACATGCTGCCCGATACACTGGGAATCCTAAATGCACAGGATACTTATGAATTCTGCCTGGATATCAAGACACGCTACCCTGAACTAAATTTCGATTTCCATGCACACAACGATTACGATCTGGCCACTGCCAATGCATGTTCGGCAATCAGGGCAGGGATCACAGGGATACATACCACGTTGAACGGACTGGGAGAGAGGGCCGGAAATGTTCCGCTCTCCAGCGTAATCGGGGTGGTGAATGACCACTTTAAATACGATATGAACGTGCGGGAAGATCGGCTCTACCATGCCAGCAAGCTGGTCGAATCCTTCTCCGGCATCAGGATCCCTCCAAACAAGCCACTGATCGGTGAAAATGTCTTCACACAGACCAGCGGGATCCATGCAGACGGGGATCAGAAGGACGATCTCTACTTTAACGACCTGCTGCCCGAACGGTTTGGAAGGAAAAGAACCTATGCCCTGGGGAAACTCTCCGGGAAGGCGAGTATTCAGAAGAACCTTGAAGAGCTTGGGATCGAGCTCAGCAAGGAGGACATGAGGCTGGTTACCGCGCGGGTGATCTCTCTTGGTGACAAGAAGGAGATCATTACAAAGGAGGACCTCCCCTACATCATCTCCGATGTGTTACGGAGCAAACGGGTGAAAGATAAGATCAGGATCAGGAACTTCCAGTTATCGGTGGCCCGCGGACTGAGGTCCGTTGCCACTGTGGCTCTAGAGATCAACGGGGAGCTCCATGAAGAGACCGCATCGGGTGATGGCCAGTATGATGCCTTCATGAAGGCCACCTGGAGAATTTATGACAGGCTGGACCGGAAACATCCAACCCTGGCCGATTACGTGGTGACCATTCCTCCGGGCGGAAAGACCGATGCCCTTGTGGAGTGCATGATCATATGGAACTACAATGGGAAGCTCATCAAAACCCGGGCCCTGGATCCGGACCAGACGGTGGCAGCCATTGAGTGTACCCGCCGCATGCTAAACGTCATCGAGTCATACAACTCATAAATCACACTAATCACCAATCACTAATCACCAATCACCAATATGGATTATAAAATTGCAGTATTGCCGGGAGACGGGATCGGTCCCGAGATCATTGAACAGGCCATCAAAGTGTTGCTGGCTGTTGGGAAAAAGTTCAACCACAGTTTTACATTCACCGAAGCACTGGTGGGAGCCACAGCCATCGACCAGGTGGGTGACCCCTTCCCTGAAGATACCTTCAACCTCTGCATGGATTCCGATGCGGTGCTGTTCGGCTCCATCGGCGATCCAAAATATGATAATGACCCAAAAGCCAAAGTGAGGCCCGAACAGGGGTTGCTGGCCATGCGAAAAAAACTTGGGCTCTATGCCAACATCCGTCCGGTAACCACATTCCCCTCGCTGATTCACAAGTCGCCACTTCGCACAGACCTGGTGGAGGGTGCCGATTTCGTAGTGATACGTGAACTTACCGGTGGGATCTACTTTGGTGAGAGAGGCCGTTCGGAGGACCTGACCAAAGCATTTGATACCATGGTATATTCCAAATCCGAGGTGGAGCGTATTCTGAAACTTGCTTTCGATTATGCAGCAAAAAGAGACAAAAGACTCACCGTGGTGGACAAAGCCAATGTACTCGCCTCCTCCAGGCTATGGAGAGAGGTTGCACAGGAGATGGCCCCCTCCCACCCCGAGATCGAGGTGGACTATATGTTTGTGGACAATGCAGCCATGCAGATCATCCAGTGGCCCAAAAAATTCGATGTGATGGTAACCGGGAACATGTTCGGAGACATCCTCTCCGATGAGGCCAGCGTCATTACCGGATCATTGGGATTGCTGCCCTCTGCTTCGATGGGTATCCACACATCGGTCTATGAACCGATTCACGGCTCCTACCCACAGGCTGCCGGGAAAGACATTGCCAACCCGCTGGCAACAGTGCTTTCAGCTGCCATGCTGCTGGAGCTCTCGCTTGACCTTACTGAAGAGGCGCAGGCTATCAGGGATGTGGTGGACAGATCGATGAGTGAAGGCATTGTCACCGAAGACATCGCAGAGGAGAAGGCCTATAAGACCTCTGAGGTAGGTGACTGGCTGGCCGGGAACCTCTGATGAGTGGTTCCGGCATTTCATGAACGATGCCCTTAGAGCTTAATACAGATCTCCATTCATGGCAAAGATCGGGCTTCGCCTGATCCATTGTCCCCGTGTAAAATCGGGAAAGTACTGCAGTGAGTTACCTTCAGCAAGTGACTGTTCAGAAAGCGGCGTGATGGCACTCCATGCAGCTGCATCATAGACATCCAGCGGCGGGGCTACCTCCCTTTTAACCGATTCGACAAAAGCATGCACCACAAAGAAGTCCATGCCCCCGTGACCCGATCCGGCGGCATACTCACCATACCTTTTCCACAGGGGATGATCGTACTTCTCAAGCCACCCATCATGCATATCCTCCCAGGTGTGATGTTCACTGACACCCTCGATATAGATCCGTCGGGTATGTTTGTCGAAATCGACAATTCCCTTCTCTCCCTGCACCTCGAAATTGAGTGAGTATGGACGCGGAAGGTTTGTATCATGGGTGACCAGGATGGTCTCTCCTTTTGCTGTATTTATCTGTGTGGTGACCACATCGCCAAGCTCCCATTTAATGCTGGCATGGGGATGATCCTCCCCGCCCTGAGGGTTGTTGACAATGTAGTTGTGCAGCCCCCTCGACTTTGTGGCATGTGAGGTAAGTGACTCAAACCTGTTGCCCCGGTTGATATCGAGCATGGTGGCAATGGGTCCAGCACCGTGGGTGGGATAGAGATCGGCATTGCGGTGCATGGAGTGTTGGGTTCTCCACCTGGCCTCCCCGGCAGCCCCTTTACCAAACTCCACTCCGGGTTTAAATTTTACACTGCGCAAATCGTGCCTGTACCCGCACCGGGTGTGCAGCACCTCTCCAAAAACATCCTGCCGCACCATATTCAGCACCGCCATCACATCCCTTCTGTAACAGACATTCTCAAGGATCATGGCATGCACCCCGGTTGCTTCATGGGTATTGACCAGGTCCCAGCACTCCTCAATGGTATTGGCCGCTGAAACCTCCACACCTGCATATATCCCTGCTTTCATGGCGTCAACGGTCATCCGGGTATGCCAGAGCCAGGGTGTTGAAATAATCACCCCGTCAATATCACTCCTTGAAAGCAGGTCCAGGTAGGCCGTTTCGCTGTCATTGTATACGGCCGCCTCAGCAAAGCCGGCCTTTTTGAGCATCTCTTTGCTCTTCCCCAACGCTTCCGGATCGATATCACAGATGGCCGGCACAAGGGTATCTTTCCTGTTCAGGATATTCTGCAGATGGATACGGCCCCGCCCCCCAACTCCGATAAAGCCAATTCTGACTTTTTTATCCTGGCCTGACATGCCATAAGAGAAGAAGGGGGTCATTGCAAGTCCCGTTCCGATAGTTGCTGAGGTCTTTATAAAACTTCTTCTATTGTAGTTCATTGTTGTTCAAAGATCTGAAAAAATGCATGTTCTCTCCTTCCGGTTAATGATTTCACATTGTCATTTTATATTCCTATGATTTAAATACCAGAAAGAGTATCATCACGATGATCACTACCATAATCATCACTGAAAGAATTTTATGCACTTGTCCTTTAACGATTCTCATTGTCATTCATCAATTGTTGCTACAAATCTCGCAAAAACCCCGCAATACATCCCGGTCAAATTCTTCGTAAACCGGGGTTAGTCATCTCTATGCATGGTAAAAATTGAGCAAAAAGAGGCGATATTTTGTCATCCGGGTAATAAAATGGGGGGCTGTCTGCCAGGCGGACAGCCCCCCGCACTTATATTGGGTGTGCAAGCTATTTCACACTTATTACTTTCACCACCTCCTGCAGGCCCTCATGATCCAGCAGGATGAAGTAGATACCTGCTTCATCAACTGTTACCGTTTCAAGGGAAGAGGTAGCCTTGAAAGAGTGGATCATCGTTCCGGTAATATCCAATACCCTTACCCGGCCCGCCTGCTGAGCAAGTTCGACATAGAAGATGCCATTGGAAACCGTGGGATATACCCTCATGCCCGATGCCTGGGATTCCTCCACACCCACCAGTACCGTAATATCCACGGTATAGGTCTCCAGGGTGGTGCCGTCTTCGGCGGTTACCGTGATCGTGGCCGTTGCACTGCCCGATGAGACATCAATGGCTCCGTCACCGGTCAACGTGGCATGGGCATCACTGGCTGTAGCAGTCAGGTTCACCCCGGTAGTGCCCTCCGGAACATCCAGTGTATAAGTGGTTACACCGGGTTCGAAAACCGGGTCCAGGCTCCCCACATCTGTTGTCAGCGCAGAGAGCGTAGCGTCTGTTCCTATCTCCCTGACAGTTACAGTATAATCTTTAGTGCTTCCGTCATCTGCAGTCACAGTGACTGTGGTTGTGGAGGGAACGGAAACAGTGCCTGTACCGGCTACAGTGGCATAAAAATCAACTTTCTCTCCTGATATCTCTATGTCAGCAGCTGTCCCTGCCGGGAATACTATTTCATAAGAGGTTACTGCCGGGTCGAAATCGGGAGAAAGCGTACCCGCGCTTGCGGTCAGAGATTTCAGATCGGCATTGGAAGAGGCAGGAGCCTGACCCAGTGCTGCCATTCTGTTGAGCTCCGCCAGGTAGATTGTTTTTCCATCGTCTGTAAGAGGAAAAAATGTTCTGGGCGAATCTTCTCCAAATGAGAACATTGTAAAGTTTCCGGAAGGACGATCTCCTGCATCATCGTAAAATTCAACATGCGGTGTAAATCTTGTGATAGCAGGCATGCCATCAACCTCAGCCAGCGTGGTTCCATTGTTCGTGGTTGCATTGATGTACCTCGAATCTTCATAGTACATCACAACAGTTCCTGTATCGCTCAGTGTAACACCGGCGAAAATAGGATCCGTTGCATCCAATATTTTAACTGCAATTCCATTATCATCGTTATGAAACCAGGTCTGACTGGCCGTAGGGAACCAGTTGGCTCTGATATCTCTTGCAGCATACAAACTGTTTTGCACAAGAGGTGCTTTGATGGCATTTACATAAGGTTTATGATCTCCCTGAAAGTTGGTACTGCTTACTCCTCTTCCCATGATGATCAGGCTTGCATCGTTCAGTTCATCCAACTTCGCCGCAGAGGCAGTACTTAACCCGGCCTGCATGGTTGCATTGTCTTCAACAACAGCAAAACCCTGGGCTGCTAACCAGGCGATTTGCGCATCTTCCTCTCCGGCATCGGTCATAAAAATGATTGTTTTTGACTTTGCAACTACAGTGATGTTCACAGCATAGGTTGAGGTGGTGGTTCCATCCTGAGCTGTAACAACAATAGCTGCCGAAGCGCTTCCTGAAGAGAGATCGATGGTACCATCCCCCGCTACAGTAGCAGTAGCATCATTTGATGTAGCAGTTAATGTTACTGAAGTGCTTCCAAAGGGAAGGTTAAGGTCATACGTTAATGTTGCTGCATCGAAAGCAGGAGTTAAACTGCCCAGGTCGCAAGTCAGCGCAGAGAGGGTAGCGTCATCATTTATTTCGCTGACAGTTACAGTATAATCTTTAGTGGTTCCGTCGTCGGCAGTCACAGTGACTGTGGTTGTGGAGGGAACAGAAACAGTGCCTGTACCGGCTACGGTAGCATAAAAATCAACTCTCTCTCCTGAGATATCTAAGTCGGTAGCTGTCCCTGCCGGAAGCTTCACTTCATAAGAGGTTACTGCCGGGTCGAAAGCGGGAGAAAGCGTACCCACGCTTACGGCAAGAGATTTCAGATCGGCATTGGAGGAGGCAGGAGCCTGACCCAGTGCTGCCATTCTGTTGATCTCCGCCAGGTAGATCGCTTTTCCATCGTCATTATGAGGAAAAAATGATCCGGGAGGATTCTCTCCAAATGAGAAGAGTGTAAAGTTTCCGGAAGGACGATCTCCTGAACCATTGTAAAATTCAACATGAGGTGTAAATCTTGTGATTAGAGGTCTTCCGTTAATCTCTGCCAGTGTGGTACCATTGTGTGTGGTCTCTTTGATAGCAGTGATATTCCCACTGTACATGATACAGGTATTGTCAGTCAGGGTAACAGCTGCAAATATCGGATCTGCAGGAGCTACAATATCAACCGCAAGCCCTGAACCATCATCATTTGTTGCAGTTTGACCATTAGTAGGAAACCAGTTGGCTCTGAAATCTCTTGCTGCATAAACGCTATTTTGCAATACAGGTGCTTTAATGGCATTGACGTAAGGTTTGTTGGGACTTGCAAAGTTGCCACTGCCAACAGCTCTTCCCATAATGATCAGGTCGGCACTGTTGAGTTCATCCAATTTAGACTGGGGGGCATTGCTCAATCCCGCCTGCATGGTTGATTCATCTACGATCAAATTAAAACCCTGAGCCTCCAGCCAGGCTGCCTGTTCAATCTCTTTGCCATCCTGACTCATCAGATAGATAACCTGTTGGCCATAAAATGCTACTGAAATGTTTACAGTATAGGTTTCGGTTGTGGTTCCATCTTCAGCAGTCACAATAACAGTGGCTGTTGCAGTTCCGGATGATACATCAATGGTACCATCCCCTGTTACAGTTGCATATCCACTGGTAGCAGTAGCTATAAGTGTTACAGAAGCAGTATTCGGAGGAACCTCAAGGTCATACGTTAATGTTCCGGCATCGAAAGCAGGAGTTAATGTACCTGCAGGATCGCTGGTCAATGCGACCAGACTGGCATCATCAACCGGAGGTCCTAAGATGTTTATTGTATAATCTTTAGTGGTTCCGTCGTCTGCAGTTACAGTGATTGTTGCTGTTGAAGGAGAGGCGGCTGCACCGGTTCCTGCCACAGAGGCATAAAAATCAACTGCCTCTGCAGAGATATTTATTTCAGTAGCTCCTGCAGGGGCAACTTCATAAGAGGTCACTGCCGGATCGAAAGCAGGTTCCAGCGTACCGGCGTCCAGAGTAAGGCTTTTAAGATCGGCATTGGAAGAGGCAGTAGCCTGGCCCAGTGCTGCCATTCTGTTGATCTCCGCCAGGTAGATCGCTTTTCCATCGTCATTATGAGGAAAAAATGATCCGGGAGGATTCTCTCCAAATGAGAAGAGTGTAAAGTTTCCGGAAGGACGTTCTCCTGCACCATTGTAAAATTCAACATGAGGTGTAAATCTTGTGATTAGAGGTCTTCCGTTAATCTCTGCCAGTGTGGTACCATTGTGTGTGGTCTCATTGATAGCAGTAATATTCCCATTGTACATGATACAGGTATTGCCAGTCAGGGTAACAGCTGCAAATATAGGATCTGCAGGAGCTACAATATCAACCGCAAGCCCTGACCCATCATCATTTGTTGTTGTTTGACCAGCAGTAGGAAACCAGTTGGCTCTTTGACTTCTTGCAGCATACAAACTGTTTTGCAAAACAGGTGCTTTGATGGCATTTACATAAGCTTTGTTTGGACTTTCAAAGTTGCCACTGCCAACAGCTCTTCCCATAATGATCAGGTCGGCACTGTTGAGTTCATCCAATTTAGACTGGGAGGCATTGCTTAAGCCTGCCTGCATGGTTGATTCATCTACGATGACTGTAAAACCCTGAGCTTCCAGCCAGGCTGCCTGTTCAGTCTCTTTGCCATCCTGACTCATCAGATGGATTGTTTTCTGGCCATAAGCTGACATAGCCAAAAACATTGTAAGTAGTAATAGTAA
This sequence comes from Bacteroidota bacterium, assembly GCA_039714775.1. GTDB lineage: Bacteria > Bacteroidota > Bacteroidia > Bacteroidales. The sequence goes on along the minus strand of JBDLIQ010000011.1, from coordinate 41,593 downwards.
ATTTCTTCTTTTCATAATGTATAGTGTTTAGGTAACCGAATTAATAGAATTAAAAGTAGTTCTTGTAGATACGCGTAAGCGAGAATAATTCGGCAAGAGGGATGATATCTCACAGCTCCCCGGGGGATTATTTCGTTAAAATCCATCACTATTTCACCAGGAAGAGCTGCTTAATCGCTGAAATCCAGGATTATCGCTGTTTGTGTTCCCTGGCGAAATTTGACGGCGACACCTTGTACTGTGCCTTGAAACACTTTCTGAAGTAGTTGGGGTCATTGAATCCCACCGCGTAGGCAATCTCGGAGATATTCTTGTCTGTCTCCCGGATCAGGGCCGCGGCTCTCCTCATCCGGATCTCCCGGATAAAATCGGTGATGGTCATGTCGGTCAGGGCCTTCAGTTTCCTGTACAACTTGGTCTGACTCATGTTCATAGCCTCACAGAGGAGCGGAACATTGAACTCGGGATCCAACATGTTGCTTTCGATAATCCGGATGGTTTTATGGATAAAGCTCTCATCAAGGTCAGAGACCTTCAATTCATCTGAAACCAGGAAAGCCTGGTCCCTGAATTTCTTCTTCAGAGTGGCCCTGGACTGGACCAGCTGATCCACATACGCCTTCAGTTCCCGGATGGAAAAGGGTTTGGTCATGTAAATGTCAGCCCCCTTCTCAATCCCCAGCACCTTCTGATCCACCGAATCAAGGGCAGTTAGCATAATCACGGGAATATGGCTGCTGCTCAAATCATCTTTTATCTTCTCTGTAAAATCAAAACCATTGATCTCGCCGGTGAGCATCACGTCACTGATGATTACATCCGGATCAGCCTCCTCCAGCATATTCAGAGCCTGCTCTCCGCTTTCAGCTCCATAGACATTGTATTGCGCCTCCATGCCTTCGGTAATGAACCTCCTTAACTCCGCGTGGTCCTCAATCAACAGGATACCGGGGAGGTCCTTTTTTGAGAGGTGTTCGATGGTCTTCTGGGATACAGATGCTTCCGGTGCCTCCTCCTGACTCAGAGGAATCTCCTCCTCCGGAATCACATCACGGGTTCCTGCCTCTGTGCCATCCTCTATGATATTGTTCTCCAGGTGGGATCTCCCTCTCCGCAGTATGACACTAAACACGCTCCCCTTGCCAGGTTCGCTCTTCAGATGAATCCTCCCCTGGTGAAGCTTCACAATCATGTCCGAAATATGCAGGCCGAGTCCTGTACCCAGGACGGCATCCCCCTGCGGAGCCTGGTAGAAACGCTCAAAGATGTGCTCCTTCTCCTCCGGCGTAATCCCCTTCCCGCTGTCCTCCACTGAGAAATAGACATATTCATCGGGCCGGTCGAGCTGCAGCTCCCCTGCTGCAGGGAAATCATTATCCGAAGCATGGCCCACAAACACTCTGATAGAGGCGTCATCCGGGGTGAACTTGAATGCATTGGTGATCAGATTGGTAATCACCTCCTCGATCTGATCCGGATCAAACCAGAGCTTGATCTCCTGCTGTTTCGACTCAAAAGTATAGCGGATGCCCTTCTTCTCGGCCAGATTTTTATAGAGCATCGCCTGCCGCTTCAGCACCTCCACCAGGTTGTTTTCTGAAACCCGGGGAACCGCCTGTTGATTGGTCAGCTTTCTGAATTGCATCAACCTGTCGATCAGGCGCTTCATTTTTTTGGCATTGCCCTCAATCATCCGGTAATCTTCCACCCGCTCTGCTTTTCTGGTTTCCGATGAAGGATCCAGCAGCTTCTCAACATAGCCGATAATTAAGGTCAGGGGGGTCCTGAATTCATGAGAGATATTGGTAAAGAACTGAAGTTTCGAGCGGTTGGCATTGCCCAATTCACGCGCCATCTGGTAGGTCTTGTCTCTTTGCTCCTGTGTCTCCCTGTTCCTGCTCTCAAGCTCTTCATTCTGTATCTCCAGGGAATCCCGCTGCTTTGCAATCTCCCGGATCTTATCCCCCACCATCAATTCCAACTCCCTCTGCCGGCGGCGCATCATCATCACCCTGAGGTTAAAAAACAGGATGGCCAGGACGAATATGACCAGGATCCAGGCCAGCTTAAAGGCTATCGTACTGTAAAAGGGGGGCTTCACATGGATGGTGATCCTGGCACCCGCTTCATTCCAGACTCCGTCATTGTTTGACCCGATCACATGAAGGAGATGCTCACCGTAGGGCAGGTCATGAAATGAAACACTGTTGTTGTTACCCAGATCGATCCACTCATCCCTGTCTTCTTCCAGTCTGTAGCGATACTGGTTCTTTCCCGGGACTTCATAGTCCAGGGCCGAGAACTCAAAATGGATCTCACGGTCCGAATGGTTGAGAAAAACTTCACGGGCCTGGCCTATGGAACGGTTGATCACCACCCGTCCATCCTCCAGCTCACCAGGCAGAATGGTCCTGTTCATGATCTTCAGGCTGGTGAAAACAACCGGGGGTACATGCCTGTTTTGTACAATGCTGTCCGGATGGAAAATATTAAAACCATTGTTGCCCCCGAACAGCAATGTACCATCATGATACTGATACCATGCGTTGGCATTGAACTCATTCCCCTGAAGGCCATCCTCCATGTCATAATTTGTATAGGAACCCGATTCAGGGTCAAAACGGCTGAGACCCTGGTTGTGACTGAGCCATACCCCACCCTTTTTATCCTCCAGGATCCCGTAGATTACATTGTTCGGCAGACCTGTGTTCTTTGTATAGCAGATAAAACGGTCCTCTTTTCGGGAGTAGTGGATCAAACCATGCCCGAATGTCCCTGCCCAGATATCACCATGCCTGTCCTCATGCACCGAAAGCACATAACTGAACCTGCTGGCACAAGAGTCCTCACTGGTTCTGGTGTAGGCCACAAACTCCCCTGTCTCCCGGTTCAGGCGGTTGATACCTCCTCCTGCCGTTGCAAACCAAAGGTCCCCCAGGTGATCCTCGGTAATGGAGAAGATGCGGTTGTTGCTGATAGAGCCCGGTTGTCCGGGGCTGTGGATGTAGGAATCCAGCTTTCCGGTTGAAGGATCAAAGTGCCTTACCCCCACTCCGTCGGTTCCTATCCAGAGGGATCCGGCCCGGTCCTCCATGAGGACATTAACCTCGAAATCACAGGTGGAGAGCTCCTCTTCAATGGAACATTCGGAGATCTCCCCATGCTGCCGGTCATAGCGGATCAGACCCGAACCTTCAACCCCGAGCCAGGCCACATTGTTCCGGTCCACACAGATGGTTTTCACGGCCCCCTTGTCCAACACCGCCTCAATTTTATCATCCAGTGGAAGGAAATCGCCCGAGACCGGATCAAGAATGGTGAGCCCCCCGGCTGTACCGATCAGGATGTTTCCGCTATGATCCTCCGAAAAAGAGCGGATCCTGTTCCCGATCAATCCCTGATGATCCGCATTTTCGGGAACCACATGATTGAACCTCTTTTTCGCGGGATTGATCACATTGATCCCGCTGCTGATTGTCCCGATCCATACAAACCCGTTTGGTTCACAAAAAAGGCTTTTCACATTGTTGTCTCCCAGCGAATAGCTTATAAGGGGATCATGGCGGAACACCTCCACCGCTCTCTCCGGCATTGAGATCCTGTAGAGTCCGTGACTGCTTCCAACCCACAACAAACCCTCCGCTCCGGCATCAATGTCACGGATCTCCAGGCTGCTGTTCAGTACGCCCTCTTCCAGAGGGAAAAGTTTGAATTCTGCGGTGGCCTTGTCAAAGCTGTACAAACCGGAAGATCCGGAACCCACCCAGAGTCTTCCCCCGTCATCCTCAAACAGGGAGGTCACCCTGTTCAGAGTGGCACTGAGGGGCAAATCATAGGTCATGAACCGATCCCGCCCGCTGTCATATACCTTCAACCCGTCATTGGTACCGGCCCACAGGCGGCCAAGGTGATCGATGGCAAGGACATTGATGGCACACTCCTGCAAATAGCGGGTAAAATTTTCACTACCCCCGTCCATCCGGTTCAGTCCCCTGCCAGTTCCGACCCACAAATTACCCTGACTGTCTTCAGCCATGGCCCGCACATAATCATCACTCAGGCTGGTGGTATCCGCTTCATCATGGAAATAGGAATAATAAGCATCCTGCTCCCTGTCATAACGGTTCAACCCCATGAAAGTACCAACCCAGATGGTCCCCTCCGAGTCTTCAAAAATCGACCATACAGCACTGTGACTGATGCTGCTTCTGTTTCCCTCCTCATATTTGTATGTATGCATCCTCCTGCCGTCATAGAGGTCCAGGCCATCTTCTGTACCAAACCATAGAAAACCGGTCCTGTCCTTGAGAATGGAATTGACCGTCACCACTGAAAGACCCTGCTGTTGAGAAATGTGCTCGAAATAAAGTCCGTTCTGCTGTGCAGTAAGATTTGCAGCCTGCATCCAGACAGCAATCTGGCAGGTGATCATCACCAATCTGAGAAAAACAGACCTGCTTACGGCTCTAAGTCCGGAACGTTGGGGGTGCATTTGACTATTCTTCAGGTTAAATTTAATATTTCTTTCCATCAAACCTCTTTTTTTTTGATGAAAAAATGCCCCCTTTACAGGATCTGATTGATATATCAAAATCCGGTCACGATAAGCTTTCTGGTGGATTGCCAGGAGCTGGTTCGGCTCTGAACGCTCAGACGGTAGAGGTAGATGCCTCCGGGCAGCTGCACACTTCCCCCGGATGACACATGCCAGGTAACCGTATGCATCCCCGCTCTCCTCTGTCCGCTTTCCAGGGTAATGATCTTCGACCCTGTCAGTGAATACAGACTCAATTCCACCCGCGCATCATTCGGGATCTGATAGCTGAAATGGGTGACATCCGTAACAGGATTGGGGAAATTCTGTGCCAGCATGAACTCCTGTTTCGCTCTTTGCGCATGCTCTACCGACAGGGTGGTATCCACATCATCCGCTCCCGGGGATCCTCCCGGGTAGAAAGAAGCCCTCCACTGCTCAGGGGTTTGCAAATTCCCTGTCGGATTGATATCCAGGGGGACAAGTGAGTGTCCCTCCCCGTCTGTGTAAAGCGGCCAGGGAGGAGCATCTTCGAACGCAAAGAAGATGAGGGTATCCCCGGTCGGAGCCATCAGCACAATGCGCTCTCCACCGTTATCCAGCTTTCCCTTGTACTCATCAAAAGCCTCAAATCCATACCGGAATGCAAAGCAGCTCTTATCAGAGGCCAGCACGATAAACTCTCCCGGCAACACCTGGGTTTCTGCCATAAAAGTATAGCGCACTCCCTCTTTCAGACTAACACCCCCCAGGTCGATGGTCGCACCCCCGGTATTCTTTATCTCCAGGAATTCCAGCTGCTCACTATCGATGGAATCCATCTCCACGGGATGGTAATGCAGCTCTGTAATCTTCAGGTCCCGGTAATCCTCCGGGATCACCAGGAAGCGGTCGTGACGGGCGCTCCAGGCACCATTGCTGTTGGTCCTGGCAACAATGTGCATGGAGCTGTCAACCAATATGGGAGCTGTATAGATCAACGCATCAGGGGAGCATGCTGACTGCTTCTGATCATAAGCTGTCAATGCAGCTGTGATAATAAAGTCGCTGCTGGCACTATGAATGTTCAGACCCTGGATGGCCAGGAGGTTATCACCCTGCTCCAGGATGGAGATATATTCTGAAATATCGAAACGGACAGGGCTTCCGGCCAGGGCTTCATTTTGTCCGGTGGCTGAGGAACTCCATGCCGGATTTTCGGGTGCATTGGCGCTGGCCACCTTCTGCCCGTTCAGCCAGGCCACAAAGCCGTCATCGTAATGGATGGAAAGGATCAGACTGCCCCATTCCCCGGTATCCAGTGTATCGATCTCAAAAGGGATTCTGATATAGCATGTATTATTTGGGGACCCTCCATCCTCATGCATCTGGCTGCCTACATCCAGCGAGATCAGGCTCTCATAGCCTGTGCTCTTCTCATAACCGACCCCCCCCGGAGCTCCCAGGCAGTCGGTCCACAGGGAAGCATTAAAAGTGATATCACTCATCCAGTTCGAATCCTGCGCCACCCGGGGAACCATCACCTTCTTTGCAGCATCCCTTGTAACCAGGGGGAAGGCACCTGACGAATCCAGGTGAGGCCATAGAGCCGGATCGGAGCCGTTGGTTGTATAGTAGACCTCCCCTTCAGTGGCGGACATGGCCAGCTCATCAAACCGATTGATATATCTCCCGGTAAATACCCGGTCATTGATATAAAAAACCGGGGCATCCAGTTCAGGAAACAGGCCGGCATCCCTGAGCTGCCGGATCAGCACATCGGTTCTTTCGGGGAAATAGCTGTTCAACAGGAATTGTTTCTGCTCAAGCCAGTGTGTATCATAGCCATACAGCTCAAAGGGACCAGCAGCAATATAGGGATGAACATCCCTGCGGTAGTCTCCCCACCGGGCAGTCTCAGCCACAAGCGCCGGTTCAATCTCCAGCACCCTGTTCATCCACGTTGCTAATCCACCTTCCGGGGTAAGGAGTCCCCCGTTAAAACAGAATCTCTGCACCCTGTCGGCGAACAGGCGCCTGAACTCCTCGTTCTGCCGCAGTTGCTGGAAAACATAACTTGGGCAGTTCTGGTTGTTTTCATTGACCATGTTATGGCTCAGGCTCTCCAGAACATGTTCCGAATCCCATGCGAAAAACTTGAAACCTTTATCCGGATTCACCCTGCTGCGGGCAGCTGCCCAGTTGTGGTGGTCCCAGTCCGTATTGCCCGCATAGAAATTGACCAGCATATAGTCTGCAAGGTTGATTACATCCACCAGTGGTTCAGAGGCAGGATCCGGTGTGCCATCCGGGGATTTTCCCTGGATCGCCATATATGCTTCACGGGAAGCCAGGCCTGCTTTGGCTTTGGCCATCAACCTGTCCCATACCATCCGGTCCCCTGCCATCACTTCGTTATAATCTTTGATCAGGTCATAATCCCCCGGATCTCCCCCCATATGGGCAGCGGCAAACTCCTCATCTATCCTCTCTGATGGGGCATATATTCCCCAGTATACACCATTGATGTAGAGGTGGGCAAAGAGTGAACGGCTTCCAATGTGCCCCATGGCCCGGTGGCTCTCTTTTAGCCAGGCGTCCCTGATGTACTGTGCCCTGTTCCGCTCGGAATGCTTCCAGTGGGTCCAGGAGTTGCCAAATCCGGCCCGCAATACCAGGGCGTCAAATTCCTGCAGGTACTCCTCACCGAAAAGTGGATAATTGAGCTTTGAGGGCCCGTATACTCCCCTGAACCTGAGTCTGAAGGAGTGCTTGGGCGATTTTTCCGGACGCCTGGACTCACCGCCATGAATCTGAATCCCGCAATTCAGATGGAAAGACTCGCTGCCTTGCCTGTTAAAATATTCTGCCGACACCGGACGTTCCCACCCCCTTCCTATGTCATTCTCCTCCACGGCCGGATACATATATATACCGCCTCTCTCCGGATCGGTACTCATGGAGAAGAGATGATCCAAATCTGTGACCAGCGACAGGGTGGGTATGGATAACAGCCCATCCTCAACACGTGCAGCATAGAGCGGATCGCCCACCAGTTCGGGATCCATTTCATAATCGGCATATGCCCTTCCGTCCGACAGGCTCCAGGGTCCCCACTCTCCGGGGAATCCTGCAGGAGTGTTCGGCTGGCGTGCTACCTTTCCGGGGAAAACATAGGTATTGGTAACCACCTCACTGGGCATCCGGAACCCTTTATAGGCTCTGGCCCTCAGTATGGTGGTCGAGTCAATCAGCAGCGCCGAAGCGTAGTGCTTCCCCGTTGAGCTATCGGGCAGAGAGCCATCTGTACTGTAGTAGATATCAGCCCCCTCCACGGCAGATGAGAGTTTTAGTTCGAAAGGGACGGAAAAGAGATTGTGCTTTCTGCTGAACAAAGGAGACTCCATTACGGCAGCTGTTTCCAGGTTCATTGTACCGGGAGTTGAAAAGGAAAACATGGTATATGCACCATCCAGGTAACCGTAAGAGCAGTTGCGGCTGACCGGCGGAAATCCCGGGTTGAAAAGAGAAGCTGTATCCCCGGACCGGTTCAGCAGCGCAAGGTATTCTCCGCTCCCCTTGAGGCTGAAGTTGGTATGGAGTTCCTCTCCGGGAATTCTCCTGTCCTTTCCTGATGCAAAGACCAACATATATGCTCCCGCCTCAAGTGTCACATCCGGAAAAACCCATTTTCCGGGAGACTCAGCATCATCCGTCAGCGACCAATCCAGGAGTGACTCGACCGATGGTCCGGCGTTATAAAGTTCGATCCAATCAACATACTCCCCATCTTCGTCCTGCAGGACCGAATCATTCAGGGGCATGATCTCATTGATGATCACACCAACCTCCTCTCCCCGGACCTTCACCGGGCTCCATAAGCAGAGGATAAGCATCAGTATCAAATAAACCTTGCTCTCCTTTTTAAGCCGGATACCGAGAAGGTTATACATACGATATACCGAGGTTTTCACAGCAAACAATCATGGTTAGTCCAGGGTGCCGGACTGCTATTTTGAGCGGAATATACACAACTGAAGCGACTATCGCAACTTTATAATATACGCCTATATATCTGTATATATGCCACTTAGAGCGTTCCGCCGAAAAACTCCCTCTTCTTGCCGAAAAATTCCAGCTGTTGTGTTGATTCTTTATCACTTTTCGTAAGAATAGTTATGTTCCTTTTAAACAGAAATCATGTAATTGTAGCCTGATAAGAAAACAAAAAACTTAGCATAAAAAAAAACAGAACCCATGAAAAACAGAAGTCTACTCGTTTTATTCGCACTATTCTTCGCAGTGTCTGTATATGGACAAAATATCTGGTTTGTCACCTCGGGTGGTGCAGAGACAGATCAAATTGACTGGCTTGATGCCCAGGGCTTTGATGTTCATGTAGCAATGATCAATGATGAAATTGGATTGATAAATCTACCCCAGGATGTACTGGACAACATCAATGCGGCTGACCTGATCATTGTAGGCAGGATGGCCTGGAGTACCAATTTCATGGGAGAAAACAAGGAATACTTTAATGCCATCAAGGCGCCTGTGATGCTGAACAGCATCTATGTCAGCAGACCTATCCGGGCCAACTGGCTCAATTCAAATAACCAGGCTTACGAGGATGGAGCTGATTACATAACTGTTGCCAATGTGCTGGAACCGGCTGATCCTGTTTTCTCGGGCATCACCCTGTCCGATACCAGCACCTTTGAAATCTTCAGCGGACCGCTTGCATATCTCAATATGGACATTACCACTGTAGAGTCCAACGGGACACACCTGGCATCATGCCGTGAAAATTATCCGCTTATCACAAGGTTTGAGCCACTGGTGGAGTTTTTTCCCGAATCAGGAGATTTTCCCTCCGGTTACCGCACCTTTTTTCCTTTTGGGAGTGATCAGGCCAAGGATCCGGGTGGAAACACCATCTACAATTACTTTCCCTTTACAGAAGAGGGGAAAAAAGTGTATTTAGCTGAGATCCAGCGAATGGTTGCGCTGAGTGCACCCCCTGCCTCGGATGATGCCAGCCTGGTCAGTCTTTCAACAAGTCCGGGTATCTGGGTAACCCCGTTCGATCCCGAGATTACCGATTACACGGTGGTGGTTCCGGAAAAAACCAGTTTTGTAACCATCGACGGAGAGGCAAAGAATTGGCATGCAAGCGTAAGCGGACTGGGTGATGTAACCACTCCGGCCACGGCAGTTGTCACGGTAACTGCAGATGATGGCACAACACGGGACTACACCCTGCATATCATTCTGGAAGATCCCAAGGTCACTTTTAAGGTCAGCCTGGAAGATATTACCGACCAGGAATTTGGAACAGATGTATGGGCTGTTTTCGGAGACGATGACTCTACACTCGTGATTACCGATCCCGACGGTGATAAAATCTATGCCGGTACAACATCATTCCCAGCAGGAACCCTGGTTACCTACTCTTTCGCTTACATGAATGGACCGGATGAGGTGGCCAACAGGGTTATTGAGACGGTTCCTGCCGAGTGTGCCGGAGCCTCAGGATACCGGGAGATCGCAGTGCCCGACAGCAGCATCCTGATTGACCCGATTATCTATTTCGGCACCTGTAATTCAGCCACTGTCAAAGGCAATATCACTTTCCAGGTAGACATGAATGAGGTGACCGACCGGGATCTCAATGGACAGGTCTGGTTGGTATTGGGCAATTGGGAATCCCAATTTAACCTGGCCGATTATGATGGGGATGGTGTCTTCTCCAGGCTCAAGTCATTTGATGCAGGGGAAGAACTGCAATATTTCTTTGCCTACCAGAACGGTGCTAATCCGGATACCGACCGGGAGAGGGAGGAGATTCCCGCACTTTGTGCCGATGCAGAAGGCTACAGGAGTCTGACCGTTCCCGAAGGTGAACTGGAACTACCCGCCTATGGATTTGGTCAATGTGTGGCAAGTTCCAGTATACCGCAGGTATTTTTCGTTGCCAAAAGCACCAACGATGATGATCAGCTTAATTACCTGATTGACGACCCGGCTTTTGATGTGACTGTGGACAGGGATCACCTGTCCGATTTAGACATCGCCGAGATGGATGCATTTGAGCGACAAGAAGCAATAGATGCCATGGAAGAGGCAGATATCGTAGTCCTTGGGAGAGGTGTCTGGAGCACACGACTTGATGAAGCGGAGGACATTCAGATCTGGAACAACATCACCACCCCCACGCTGAGTGTGAGCCCCTGGCAGGTAAGAAGCTCCCGTCTCAAATGGTTCAACACTACTGAGCTTCGGAGCCTGAATGATGCACCGGAAACACTCTTTGCCACTGCCCTGGTTCCGGAAGACTCCGTATTCAATGATGTAAACCTGCAGAATAATTTGTTCCCGTTCACCACCAGGCCTCATGACGTGTTGATGATCCCAAAAAGCACAAAAACCAACGGAACCATGATGGCATTTGTGGGCGATAGCATCGTTCTCTATGCCAGGTTCAGCCCTGCAGTGGAGTTTTATCCCGGTGCCGAAGCAACACCTGCAGGCTTCAGAAGCTATTTCGGATTCGGGAATGACAAGTTAGATGATGAATTCGGACAGACATATTACAATTACTTCAACAGCCTGAGCGATGATGCCAAGAAGGTATACCGTGCCGAACTGTTGCGCCTGGCTGCACTGGGGAGAATGCAGATGCTTTCGGCCATTACATACGATACCGGAACCCTGGAACCCATGTTTGATCCGTCAGTCACCGAATACACCATTGTATTGCCTCCCGATGCATCAACTGTCACCATCGGAGGTATGCCAATGGAAGGAACATCCACGGTAAGCGGAGGAGGCATCCTGTCACCCTCGGAATCAACCACCCTTACAGTTACCGGTAACGACGGAAGTTCAACAGATTACAGCGTGACCGTGAGAACAGCATCAACAGATGCCACACTGAGCGACCTGGGTGTGGACGTTGGCACCCTTGACCCGGTATTTGATCCGGGAGTATACGATTATGATGTGCAGGCCCCCGAAGGTACAACTTATGTCAATGTTGTGGCGACGGCCAATGATCCCCATGCTTTCATTTATGGTACCGGGGCTGTGGACGTATCCACAGGAGCAGCAACTGCGAATGTGATTGTAACTGCCGAGGATGGTATCACCACAATGGGTTATACGCTGAATATTTCGGTGCTCAATGGAATAGAGGCGCGAAGCGCCCGATCCCTGCAGTTTTATCCCAACCCGGCTTCAGATATGATCTATCTGAAAGATCATGCACACGCTGACATCCAGGTCTACAGCATCAGTGGCCTGCTGCTGATCGACGAGCAGGATGTCTCTTCACTGGATGTGGGGAAACTTGAACCGGGTAGCTATATTCTGAAAGCTACTTCAAAGACCGGGATCAGGATCGGGAAACTGATCATTGAATAAAACATACGCATCAAAATGAAAATTGGTTTTTTCCACCCTGCAGCATACATCTTTCTCCTCCTGTTGCTGAACAGTGGGTGCGAGGAGAAGCACATGGAACGATATGAGGATCCTCCGTGGCTGGGAGGTTCTATCCTGGAGACCCTGGAATCGGACACCCTGGGAACCTATGATATTTACTATACCCTGCTGGAAAAAGCGGGATACGTGGAACCCCTTGAGAAGGGATTGTTCACCGTTTTCGTTGCCAATGACGAAGCTTTTGAAAAGTATTTCGCCGGGCACAACATCGCTTCGGTAGATGAGATATCAGCTCGTACTGCCAGGAATTTCATAGAGCTCAATCTGTTAAACAGTCCCAGGGCACGTCATCAACTGGTGTATGACTACCTGTGGGGTGCATGGCAGAAGGAGGGAAGCGAACTGGGCGCATTGCCTTTCAGGATCCCCACCCGAAGCTCCTCAAATATAGCTACCGAAACGGTCAGGTATTTTCCCGATTTCAAGGGCTCTGAGCTCAGCCTTGATGTGGAACCCAAATGGGTCCCCCTCTTCTCCACAGAGTTTTTCAGGGACTATGCCGGCGACCAGCAGGGTTCAGACTACACCTATTTTTTTCCGGAAACCGAGTGGTCAGGCCTGCAGTGGTACAATGCCAACATCATCCGCAAGGAGGTCCGGACCTCCAACGGTTTCATCTATTACCTCGACCGGCCGGTGGCTTACATCCCCAGCATTGAGGAGTACCTCAGGGAGAACCAGGATCACTATGGCGTTTTCTATGACATCATGCAGCGTTTTGCCACTTATGAATTCAGCTCCTACGATGCGGAGGGTGATTATGAAATGCTTTACAAGAAGTCCTATTACGGCATTGACGACCTGGCCCGTGAAACCGGACCGACCAACCATGAGATCTACTCAAGAAGAGACATATGGTCCATCTTCGTTCCAACCAACGATGCCATGCAGCAATATCTGGATGAGAACCTCCTGGACCGGTTCGGATCGGTCGATTCGGTGCCTGAAGTCACTTTGATCTACCTGCTGAAATCTCACATGTTTTCAAACTTCCTGCTTCCGTCAAAAATGCAGCACACCATCTACGATGCTTTCGGCGATGAGGTCCTGATCGACCTGCAAAATGGGGTTGTGGATAAAGTTGTGCTCAGCAACGGGGCCTTCTTTGGCACCAACTTTGTCAAAGAGCCGAACGCATTTAAAACTGTAACAGCGCCTCTCTTCTTCGATAAAAAATACACAACCTTCCTAAATGCACTCTCATATTCCGGGCTGATCCCCTCCCTCACAAAACCGGAGGTCCGGACAGACCTGCTGGTGGCGGACGACGAAGTACTTGAAGCCAATGGCATCAAGTACGACCCCATCAGACAGGAGGTTCAGAAGAGGGAAAGCAACGGCGACTGGGTGGCAATGAGCCTTGAGGAGGTAAGAGGATTTGTGGAGGGACATATGATACTCCAGGAGGATGTTGATCTCTCCGGGGAGGGCTTTCAGCAGATGGTCTCAGGCAACTACATCCACTACAGCAACGCCAGTATCCAGGCAGGAGGTAATGTGGAAACAGGCGACAGCGCCATCATCACCGGGGAGACCGACAGCGGTATCAACGGCATCCTGTATGACATCGACAATGTGATCAAGGAGCCTGAGAATGACATGGCAACCTACATCTACAATGACCCGGAGCTCCTGGAGCTCTTCAACCTCATGGACATCTCGGGGATGGTGAAGTGGTCCCAGGATCCCCTCACCATGGAGCTGGTCCCCTCCCTCCCTTTCCTGAATGGTTTTGAGAATCTTACAGCCTTCCTGCCGGATAACAAAACCATACGGATCGCGCAGGATGAAGGGGTGATCCCCTTTACCCAAAGCGGACTGCATGATTTTATCAAATACCACTTTCTCATAGGCAAGACGGTATTTGATGACGGTGTCGCCAATGGCGATATTGCCACAGCGAGGGTAGAGAAAGTTGTCAATGACACGCCCATATACACCCAGGTTACCATTGAGAATGCACCCGGCAACCTGCAGGTAACAGATCACTCAGGTCAGGTTGTATCTGTGGACCATGAGAAAGCGAACATCCTTGTGGAAAAAGGGAGCTGCCATAAGATCAGCCAGGTGTTGTTGTACCAGTAACCTGTCAGAACCATCTGAAAAGAAAAATATCATGCATAAAACCCTATATCTACTCTGGATGGGCCTCTTCATCCTCTTGCTCCATCCGCAGCTATATTCACAATCAGGAAAAGTGATCATCAGTGGTCAGGTTACCGATTCAGAGACAGGTGAAACTTTGATTGGTTGCAATATTGTTGAGGTGGATGCCAACGGAAGGTATACATCGGGAACCATTTCTGACGGCAACGGTAACTACCTGCTCAAAGTCAGTTCGTCCAGCGCGACTGTGATGTTCGTCTACATAGGTTATGAAAAACAGCGCATTCAGCTTTCAGGGCAAAAAACAGTGAATGTGAAATTAAAGTCCCAGAGCACCCGGTTTGAAGAGGTGGTGGTGGTGGGAGAGAAAATGGGCCACGACGGAGTGGTGGCAGTAAGAGACAGGGCCACTGCCGTTTCAAGGATCGAGCTGGATGAACTGAAGACCCAGTTAACGCCCACGGTGGAAGAGTTGCTCCAGGGTCGAATTACCAATATGGATATTACCGCCACATCGGGAGACCCCGGAGCGGGGCTCAACATCAGGATCAGGGGAACGGCCACATTGAATGCCCGAAATGACCCTTTGATCGTGGTGAATGGTATTCCATACAACACAAACATTGACGAAAACTTTGACTTCTCAAGTGCCGACATTGAGCAGTTTGGAAGCCTGATTGATGTCTCTCCCGAAGACATTGAATCCATCGAGGTGCTGAAAGATGCTGCCTCGACGGCCATCTGGGGTTCCAGGGCAGCCAATGGCGTGCTGATGATCAAGACCAAACGGGGATTTAAATCACCGCCAAGATTTGATTACTCTTCCAAAGTTACTTTTTCCAGGGAGCCATCTTCCATTCCCATGCTGGATGGAGAGGACTATACCAGGCTGATCAAAGAGTCTCATTTCAATGTGAACGGAGGTAATTACTACGATCCTTCCCTGGAATTCGACCCCAATTACAAATACTACCACGAATACAACCAGAACACCGACTGGGTAGCTGCCATCACACAACCCGGACATTCACAGCAACACAATTTCTCAGTGACCGGGGGAGGTGACAAATCCAAATATAGTTTATCCATGGGATATCAGGATCAAAAGGGGACCACGGTGGGTACCGGCCTTAAAAAAACCAATTTCAGGGCATCTGTCGATTATTCACTCTCCAGGAAGCTGAAGTTCCGCTCAGACATCATGTTTACCAACTACAACAGGGATGCCCTGCACGATGGTTCTATCAGGTCCAAGGCGTATAGAAAAATGCCCAACATGTCGATCTATGAAAGAGATTCGGCCGGAAACGCTCTGGAGGATTTTTTTATTCCCAGGAGTACCATCCAGGGAACTGCACAACAGCTCTACAACCCCGTTGCATACCTGGAACACAGCAAGCGCAAGGAGATAAAACACAACTACCGTGCACTCTTCGGTCTGAACTGGCGAATCACCGAGCACCTCGTTTATGATGCAAGTGTTTCACTGGACATTGCCGATGCCAGGTACCACAGCTTTCTTCCTTATGAAGCGGTTGGATATAATTACTACGATAATGTCACCAACTCTGCCTGGGAAGAGCTTAACAATAAATCGAGCATCTATTCGCAGCAACGGCTGGTTTACAAACCCGACCTGGGCTACAACCACAGCCTGTCCCTGCATGCACAAGCAGACATAGAACAGCAAAGAGCCAGGGGCTACAGGATGGGCTCAAGCAAATCAGCCTCCTGGCAGCTGACCGATGTCACCGGCGATATCAACCTGCGCTATCTGGGATCAGGAATCTCCGAATTCAGATCGGCCGGTGCTTTTCTCAATGCCCACTATATATACAAAGACCGTTATATTGCATCGGCAGGTGTACGCTATGAGGGAAACTCCAGGTTCAGCCGGGAGAGCCGGTGGGGATTCTTTCCAACCCTCACCGCAGCATGGCGCCTGTCCGGAGAATCATTCATGGAGAATGTGGAGTTCATCGATGAAGCAAAACTGCGGATCAGCTGGGGCCTGGGTGGGAACTCTCCAGGTTATAATTACCTCTTCTACAACCGCTACAGCGCCAGTTCATCTTATGCCTACCTGGAGGTTCCAGGAATCAAACCCAGTGGGATCGAGCTGACAAGCCTGAAGTGGGAAACCATCGAACAACTTAACCCGGGCCTCTCCCTGAGTGCATTCAAACACCGCCTGAATATCGAGGTGGATCTCTACCAAAAACTCACCCATGACCTCTATATCTCCAGTTCAGGGATCCCCAACCATTCGGGTTATTCAACCCTGTCGCGGAACGAGGGAGAGATGCTGAACAAGGGATGGGAGTTCATGACAGACATCATTCTGCTGAAGAACAGGAACTGGAACTCCAGCATCAACTTCAACATCTCCCATAATGAGAACGTGGTCATCGCACTTCCCGAGAACTATTCGCTCGAATATGGGAACATGATTGAAAACGGGAATTACAAGATCAGTATTGAGCCGGGCAGGCCCCTGGGTGGGTTCTTTGGCTATGACTACACAGGCGTTTATTCAACGGAGGAGGATGTGATTGCCAGGGATATAAACGGCAACCCCCTGTACGGCCTCACAGGGCATCCTATGTACATGATGCATGGTACCGGCTACATGTTCGAGGCCGGGGATGCCATCTACAATGACATCAACCACGATGGCATCATCAATGAGCAGGACCTGGTATACCTGGGCGACCTGAACCCAAAGCTCATGGGGGGCGCAGGGGCCAGGGTATCATACAAAGGATTGACCTTTAATATATTTCTGCACTACAAGCTGGGGCAGAAGGTGATCAACCAGACCAGGATGAATACTGAAAAGATGTATAACCACGACAACCAGAGCAGAGCAACCAACTGGAGATGGAGAAGACCGGGAGATGTCACAGAGATGCCCAGGGCCCTGTACAGCCAGGGTTATAACTGGATGGGATCGGACCGTTTTGTGGAGGATGGATCATTTATCAGGGTAAAAACAACCTCCTTGAGTTACCGTTTCCAGGATCATCTGCTGAACAGGATCAGACTGAATGATCTGAGGATCTATGTGACCGCCTACAACCTCTTTACCTTTACCAACTACTCGGGACAGGATCCGGATGTGGGGATTCCCTCCAGACCGAACAACCTGCCCAAAGACAACAGCCGGACTCCTCCGGGGCGGAGGATCATGGTTGGACTTAACCTCTCATTCTGATCAACCACCATCACATCATGCATAAACTACATCTCAATTTCCGAATCCTACTCCTCTTCATTCCACTCCTCTTCCTGGGATCATGCAATGACTGGCTGGATCTTGAACCGCAGAATGCGCTGGTGGTGGAAGAGTTCTGGCAGAAAAGAGAGGATGTGGAGGCCGTGCTGGCTGCCATGTATGACAATTTCAGGGCCAACGCGGAGGAATCATTCCTGTATGGAGAGCTCAGGGCAGATATGCTGAATTTTGAAGACCTGGCCATCGAGTACTCAAGCTATTACAGGATCTCAAAAAGTGACATCACCTCATCCAATGGGAAAGCCAACTGGTCTGGTTACTACAGTGCCATTAACCTGGCCAACACCATTCTTCAGTTTGCCCCGGAAGTGCAAAGCAGGGATGAGCAGCTGACAGCGGAAACCCTTGCAGGATACGAAGCCGAAGCCCTGTTTATCAGGTCTCTAAATTACTTTTTTCTGGTTAGAACCTGGAAGGATGTACCCTATGTCACCGAGGCAACAAGCTCTGATACAATTGAGATCTTTCTTCCCAAAAGCGATGAGTATACTGTACTGAGCCAGGTGATCAAGGATCTTGAGCTTGCCGAGGAGAAAGCTTTTGACAGCTATTACAACAACCGGCCCGAACTATTCAGGGGCAGAGCCAACCGGTACGCCATCCAGGCCCTCCTGGCCGATATACACCTCTGGATGGGCCACTACCAGCAATGCATCGACTACTGCAACAAGGTGATCAATGAAGGCATTTACCAGCTCCAGCCGGGTGAGCCATGGCTATGGTTCGAGATGTACAACCCGGGTAACTGCATGGAGAGCATTTTTGAGATCCAGTTCGATGACAAACTCCCCGGCCAGGAGAACTCCATGCACCGTCAGCTGTTTGGCCTGATTGAGCCTGCCGAAAAAACATCTGACCTCTTCAGTCCCGATGACCTGCGGCAATGCGGTAACTATGGCATCATGTGGAAATACCAGGGAGTAGATTATGAGTCAATGATTCCAAGATCAACCTCTGAAAGAGATGCCAATTTTATCTATTACCGGTATGCAGACCTCCTGATGATGAAAGCCGAGGCCCTGGGCGAACTGGGATTATTCGATGACGGGACCGGGCTGATCAACCTGGTTGCAGAAAGGGCCGGGATGTTAGGTGTGCTCTCTCCGGGTACCCTGGAAAGCTACAGATCCCTTGTGCTGGATGAACGTGCCAGGGAGTTTGCCGCTGAAGGAAAAAGATGGTACGACATTTTGCGTTTCGCAAAAAGAAACCAGTTCGAAGATAAATCGCTGATCATGGACATCCTGCTGGAGGGTGTCGATATCAAGGAGCTGCCCAGCCGGAAGGCGCAGGTACTGGATACGATGGGTTATTACCTCCCAATTCCGGAAAGGGATCTGCTCTATAACCCGAACCTGATACAAAATCCCTTTTACGATAAATGATATCTATGGAGATGAAGCATAAGTTTCGCATAATCCCGGTTGCAGCCCTGGTACTGTTGTTCACGGTCAACAGTTGCCTGGAACAACCTCCCCAGGTCTGGGATCCCGAGGACCAGAGCCTGCAGATTGCCGAATATATGGAGGTCAACCCTGAGCGCTACTCCGAGTTCTATGAGATGACCGTACGTACCGAATTTGTACACCTTCTCAGGGCCAGGGGTCCATATACCCTGTTCCTACCTACCAACGAGGCCATGGCTGGTTATTATTCGAAGCTGGGCATAGGTTCCATTGATGAGATATCAGCAGAGAAGATGGAAACATTGGTCAGGAACCACCTGTTTTCAATGGAGATCCCCTCGTCCGGCATAGGCCTGGGAGCTTTGAACGATACCAATGCCCTGGGCGACTATATCTCTACGGAGTTCCTTGGCTCTGATATTGTGCTTGCGAAAAACTCAAAGATCATCAAACGGGATATCCGCAATGCCAATGGACTGGTCCATGTGATCGACGATGTCCTCCACCCTGTCACCCAGAACATTTACCAGGTGGTAGCTGAAATACCTGAATACTCCATCTTTACGGAAGGAGTGCGAAGAACCGGGATCCGGGAGCTTCTCGAAATGGTAGAAGGTCCATATGGCAGAACAACGGTGCGCAAATGGTTTACCCTCCTGGCTGTACCGGACTCGGTATATGCAGACTCTTCCATCCACTCCATTGAAGAGCTGATCGGGAAATACGACGACGGAGCAGGCGCCATCACAGAACCCGGAAACGGTTTTTATAAATATATGGAATACCATTGTCTCGATGGAGTACATTACCTGTCTGACTTTATTACCGGGGTATATCCAATCCTCTCCAGGGAGAACCAGGTGAAAATGGATGTGGATACCGCCTATTTGATCAATTTCAACGAAGCCGATTCCACATACAGCAGCTTCATCATGGAAGGAACCAACGTTACTGCCAAAAACGGGGTGATCCACCCCGTTGACGGACTGTTACCTGCCATCGACCCCATCCCCACCCGGATCATCGTACAGACCACAGACTACCCGGACCTGAAGAGTGAAGATTGCTATATGAACTATATCAAGAACTTCACTGATGGGAAGAACCAGTTTGCCAGGATCAAATGGCAGGGAGACTACTTGCAATACTATTACAAGAGGGACCAGAATTACATTGATTATGATTGTATCAGTATGAGCCAGGGCTTCTGGTGGCTTGAGTTTACCCTTCCAAAAATACCCAAGGGAAAATATTTGGTCTCGGGACGCTTCAAAACCGGCGAGAACAGGGCAAACCTCATCACCTACATCGATGGTGTGAAATTGCCGAAGATCATAGAGACCCGATCAAGCTCCTTTATCTATACGGATATAGAGATCGGGGTGGTGGATTGGGAAGAGACCGAAGAGCATACTGTCCGATTCAAGACCATTTTCCCCGGCACCATCTATTTCGACTACTTCATCTTTAACCCCACCTACTAATTCACTTATCACTGTATAGAATCTAAAATATGCATCGCATCAACCATAGCATCACGTCCGGCCCCCTGCTTCTCCTGATGGCCATGATCTCCCTTTTTACCATCGGGAACAGCCATGCACAGGAATCCCTCGTCAAAGGTTCCATCACCGACCATCTGAGCGGGGCGCCTCTCCAACAGGTTCTGGTCACCCTGTCCGGTGCATCCGGGGAGTCCCGGAGCAGCAGCACACTCACCGATGAAAGCGGAAACTTCGAGGTCGGACCGGTCGGTGAGCAGGCACTCCTGACGGTACAACTGCCGGGATACCATACCAGGCAGATCCATACCTATGGGCGGAAAGAGCTCCGGATTACAATGGTAAATACAAAATTCCACTCCATGGATGAGGCCATCTCCACCCCCTTCGGGATGCAGCTGGGAATAGACCGGGTGAGTTCACTGGAGCACATCTCATTAAAGGACTTTGACAAAAGCACCGTTACCTCCATTGACCAGGAGCTGTACGCAAGGATTCCTGGGATCAATGTGATCGCACATTCCGGGATGCCGGGAGACAGGAATTTCAACTCGATCCGTGGTTTATCATCCCTGTTGGGAAGGAACGAACCCCTGGTGGTTATCGACGGTATGATCCATGAGACCAATTACGGGAACTACAGTGCCATTGATGGATTCAATCTGAATCCCATGGATGTGCTGGACATTGATGATGTGGCCTCCATGACCGTATTAAAGAATGCCCGCTCCGGTTTCGGGGGCAAAGCCTCCAATGGTGTGATCTATGTCAATACGGAGCAGAAGTCCGAAACCAGCACCTCCATCCGTTTTCATTTCCAGGGAGGAGTTACCTCCATGCCCACCATGCTGGAGAGCATGGATGCCGGTCAATTCAGGAGCTACATGAATGAGCAGTTGCTTCTGCAGGAGCTGGACCAGGCAGAGATAGACACCCGCTACCCATGGCTGAACGGGAGTTCGGATGCAGAAGATTCAGCCAGGTACAACAACGACACCCGCTGGCAGGAGGAGCTCTTCAGGATGGGGAGACTCCAGAAGTACCACTTCTTCCTGAAGGGTGGGGATGACATTGCCACCTATAACATTTCGACAGGTTATATCAACCATCAGGGGATTGTCAATAACAGCAACTATTCCAGGTACAACCTAAACCTGAACGGTAGCATCAACCTGAGCCGGAAGTTTTCCATTACCCCGCATGCCAAGCTTGGACTGGCCACCAGCCAGCTGCAGGAGCAGGGCCATAACCAGGTTACCAACCCCATTCTGACTGCACAGCTAAAACCGGCCATTATGGCTCCCTATACTGAGACCCAGAGTGAGACCGGAGAGAGCTTCCTTGATGATGTGGGGGTCTTCAATTTAAGCAATCCCACAGCCATTGTCTCGACCCTGCTTGCAGAAAATATAAATTTCCACTTCCTGACCTCTGCTGACCTCCGGTACAAGTTCACAGAGGCCATCTCCCTGACCTCCACCTTTGGAATAGACTATAACAACTCCAGGGACAACATCTTTATCCCCGACCATGGACTGGCATCCATCGACTCGGCCAGAAACACCACCAGGTCGATGATCACCTTTTTCCAATCCATACAGAACCATTCACACCTGGACTACCACAACCTGGACCGTGAGGTGCACGACCTGCGTGCAGCCATCGGTGTGTGGACCATGAGCAACAAGTATGAATATGACCTGGGAACCGATCTGAACTCCCCCACCGACGACTTTACCAGCCTGGGGCAGGGAGCCGAAGATCAGTTCCTGAGAACGAGCCTCGGCACGCGCAGGACCCTCAATTGGGTCTCTCTCTACAGCCGCCTGGATTACAGTTATCTGGGGAAATATTTCGTCCGGGCAGGCCTCTCCAAGGATGGTTCATCGGCCCTGAACGAGCTAAACAGGTACAACATCTATCCCTCGTTCGGTGGCGCATGGAAGATCTCTTCAGAAGATCTCCTGAACAGGGTCAGCTGGATCGACCTGCTCAGGATCAGGGCAACCTACGGAATTACGGGGAACACCTACAACACCGCATACGATGATTCCCGCTTGTACTACAGGGGCCGAAGGCTGAACGAAATCGGTGTTCTGACACGTGAATCCATCCCCAATGAGCAGATGGCCCTGGAAAAGAGATCCATGTCAGAAGCAGGATTGGATCTGGTTGTGCTGAACCAGAAGCTGGCTCTCCAGGTCGACTACTACCTCAATGTAACAGGCAACATGATCGTACCCCAAACCCTGCCTCCTGCATACGGCTATACACGCTACTACGACAATGCCGGCGCATACAGGAGCTCGGGAGTGGAGGCAAGTCTCGATTTCAATGCATCTGCGGGGAATCTGATCTGGACCAGCGGGATCAGCATCACCACCCAGTCGAACGCCATTACCTCCCTGTCGCTTGGAGATGCCGCAGAACATCCATTTCTCATTACCACCATTGAAGGGGCCGAACTGGTTACCATGGAGGGCCATCCCATCTATTCGTTCTATGGATATAAAACCAATGGAACCTATACGGAAGCAGAGGCGGGCACCGTTATCGGTCCCAACGGGGACTTGAACAGGGCGGGTGACATCCGTTACGCAGGGGATGAAGACGGGATCATCGATGAGAATGATAAAGTGATCATCGGGAATCCAAATCCGAAGATGTATGGCGGCTTCTTCAACTCTTTCCGCTATAAGAGCCTCTCTGTGGATGTGAATTTCAGTTACTACTACGGGAACGATCTCTACAACTACGTGAGCATGAAGTCACACGCTGTGGAGAGGTTATCCGGATTGAATGATGGTGCTGAGATCAACATCGGGGACAGCTATGGAAATTCGGTCTTTTCTGATCAATGGATCGAAGAGGGCTCCTATCTCAAGCTCAGCAACCTCACCATAGCTTACAGTTTCCCAAAAGCCACCCGGGCGTATAAGAGCCTGATGATCTATGCAAAGGGCAGCAACCTCTTTACCATCACCCCCTATTCCGGTTATTGCCCTGAATTTATGTTTGCCACCCACCCTGCAACCATGGGGGTTGACTACGGGAAGATGCCCATTACAAAATCCTTTGTCATTGGTATTAAAGTAGGATTATAATGAAACCAGCAGCCATGAAAGAGAGAAGATGTAGTTTGATGAGTTGGATCAGCCTGGCTGTTCTGATGATACTGGGCACTTCGTGTGAAGAGTTCTTAAACGAGGTCCCGGGGGATAAAGCAGTTCCCTCAAAGCACTACAAAACTGCCATTGAGATCAATGTTGCCTACCTGGGTGCATACAGCCTGCTGCAGGATGTGGCCACAGACCTTGTGATCACAAACGGTCTGCGGGGCGACCTGATGCAGGTCACCGGGAATGCCGATACCTATCTGCAAAAGATCAACAGGCACCTGACCTCGGAGCTTAGTCCCTATACGGATGCATCGAATCTCTATAAAGTTGTCATTGCGGCCAATGAGGTGCTGGCAAACCTGGACCCCAACATCTCAGACCCTGACTTCACCATGATGCACTACAACAAAGTCTACGGAAGTCTGGTGGGGCTGCGGTCATGGGCCTATTTCACACTGGCCAGGCTATATGGCGAGGTGGCTTACCTCCCCGATAACCTGGAGGGCATCCCCCCCGGTCACAGTTTTGAATACCTCTCCAGGGAGGCGGTATTTCAGAGCCTGGTCAGTGATCTCGATTCCCTGGTTCTGACAGCAGATTTGTTTTATCCAGAGAGCGATCTAAATGTGGACCTGTTCAGGATCAACAACCATGCATTGCTGGGAGAGATCTATCTTGAACTGGACAGTTTCCAGCTGGCAGCTGACTACCTCTACCTGGCCACAAGGACAGGATCTGAAGAGGATTATAAGGTAAGTATCACCTATGCGGAGGAGAGATGGAAATACATCTTCATATCCTCTTTGTCCAGGCAATCGACGGTCATGACAGCGGTGCCCTTTTCACAGAGCGACCAGCAGGAGAATGTGGTTGAGTCGCTGACCAATTTCGGCGATGAATATGCCCTGAAACCCTCCGCATTTATCGTCAGCATGTACGAGAACCAGACCAACAAAGTAGAAAACGCTGATCCGGGAGATCTTTTCAGGGGGTTGGGGACCTCCTATGATACAGTTGCCGGAAATCACGTCATCTCAAAATACAACCTTAATGAGTCCCAGGGGTACAGCGCTGATGTGATCCTGTACCGTGCTGCGGATATCCATTTAATGCTGGCAGAGGCGCTCAACAGGCTCGGCGAGAGCGGGGAGGCGCTGAAGATCCTGAACATCGGGAACCGGGAGCTTCTCGGCTGGTCCGAGAATGAAGGCATCCGTGGAAGGGTTGCCCTTGCCGACCTGGCTCCGGGAGACGGATCCATTGAATATACCGAAAACCTGATCATCTCTGAGCGTGCCATGGAGCTCGCCTTTGAGGGGAAGCGTTGGTTCGACCTGATGCGCATTGCCCGCCGAAGAGATGACAACGCCTACCTGGCAAACTTTGTAGCCAGGAAATTCTCAGATCCCCAGGAAAAGCAGGAGGTAAAAAGCCGGCTGATGGACGAGGCCAACTGGTACCTTCCGGTAATAAAATAGGGGACAGGAGCTTACTGTTTGATCAGCTTCACCCTGTAGTGAACTCCTCCTTTGTCTGACATGTTGACGAAATAGAGACCGGCCGGATAGGCTCCAAGCTGCAGGGTATAACTGTCATTCTCCTTCTCAATCACCCCTTCATCCATGATCCTTCCGCTCACAGAAACAACCGCATAGCGATAGCTCCCCCTCTTTGGCAGGGGAATGTGTACCAATTCGGTTGCCGGAACCGGAAATGCGGGCAGTTGCTGCCCCAACGAGACCATGTCGGCACGGTTACCGGGCATATTTGTATAGCAGCCTGTAAAAGTAAGCTCTGCCACCGAGGTGTATGCATCGCCATCAATGGAAGAGCGTGCCACCAGCCTTGCAAATCTTGCGGTCACCTGCTCATCCCATCCAACCTGCCGGATGTCGCTGCCGGCCGGGAATGTCCCCGATGCCACCGGATCACCCCACTCTATGGCATCTTCGCTCATGTAGATCTCATAATTCTCAATATGCCCACTGGACATATCCTGCCTGGGAAGGTAAGAGAACCCGTGTATGTTATAAAGTGTGTCAAATTCTACCTGGATCTCATGCGGATGCCCTGGAGTGGACAGGGACCATTCCGTATGCCAGAAGGTGCTGTTATCCCCGTCGAAAGCATAAGTGGCACTGTAATCGGCGTAGTCGGTCTCCTCACTGTCTGCATACTGCAGTGTCCAGGTTTCCTGGGGGATTTCTGCGGGCTCACTACAATTAAACAGGGAGGGAGGGGCCTCTATGTGCACCATGTCAGGAATGGTTTTCTCATATACATTTCCGTTTTTCGTCACCCTGAGCGTCACTGAATAGTCTCCCGGGCTGCCGGTCACCACCCTGGGATTCCTTGCATGAGGGTCACTGATAAAAGCAGGTTCGGGCGAGAGGATCCACTCCCAGGAGGCCCCCTCATGGTTCAGGATGGAATGGTCATCAAAACGCAGGGTATCTTCAGCATCGGCATAGACCGGTCTGCCCACCCACGGATTGATCAGGGGTTTGTAATCAGTAACCGCCATGGGCGATTCCCATACGCTGGCTGTACCGGCAGCCCTCAGTTTGCTGTCACGGTAGAATGGCATCGCCCTGTTAAAACTCATTCCGGCAAGCAGCCCGGTGCTGTAATCTTTCCAGTCCGGCATGCTGATCCGTTTGAAATAGCAACGGGCATCGGTAATATTGGCCGAATTCATGAATGTATAGAGCAGGTCATTCCCAAATTCATCGGGCTGGATGACGATGCTCTCCAGGTATCCTGCCATGCTTCCTGAGATGTCGGTCCAGCTATCCCCACCATCCTCCGACCTGAAGATACTCCCCACATAATTTGAACCGGGACTGTTGGTGTGTCCCACATACAGCACATTCCCGTTACCGGGCGAAACGGCAATAAATATGTTACCGGCCAAGGAAGCCCCCCCATGGCTCCAGTCGGTGATTGATGGTTTGGCTGTCCAGCTATACCCCCCGTCCTCGGTTTTATACAGGCCATGATTCACCACATCGGCATAGATGATCTCCGGGTCACTGAAACTGATCTCCATATATAGCACCTCATCGGGAAATTCATAGATCATATCAAAACTTGATCCCATGTCGGAACTCTTCCAGAATCCATTGCTTTCACCCACATAGATCATGTCATAATAGTTGGGATGGTGCAATAGATTTCCCCGGTATCCCCCATAGAAAGGCATGTTGGGATACTTGGCAAATTGAAAAGTCCCGCCGGGCTTTCCTTCAGCAGTAGCAGGCAGTATTTTTGCCCCGATGTCACTAAAGGCCACATGCCTGCTTTTGCCATGGATCACCCATCCGGTCGGACTCTCGGCCCCGCCCATGCGCAATGCCTTGCCATTGTAGAAATCCGCCATGGCGGTATTTCCATTGTGATAACGGCCTCCCACAACGATATCTTCGTTCCAGCCCTGGTCAAATCCCCAGAAAGTGGAGCCCACAACTCCATTGTTGCGGCATTCATAGTTATAGACACTGCTGTAATAGTCCTCCGACCTTGTCATCCCCCCATCGGTAGCAACCCACGTGATCCCGCTTGGCAGGATCTGCATGTCCTGGATGTCGGGATGGATCCTGAATTTTCCGGAATAGCCACCTACCGGACCAAAGCTGGCTCCACCATTATCCGATTTATAGAGGGTGGTCGTTCCTACAAAGATCAGGTTCTCATCAAGGGGAGAGAGCTCCAGGACCAGGTCAAAATAGCCCTGTCCATTATCCATTTCCAGCGCACCGGTCTTCCCGGTGGCAATTCGGGTCCATGTCCAGCTACCGGCATCCAGGACCCCTTTAAAGAGGTAGGGCGAATGGTCCGAGTCCGAAGTCAGCAGGATGGCAAACAGGAGATCCGGATTAGCGGGCGTCACTGCAAGCATCGCCCCGGAATGTATTGAGGCTCCGGGGAAACTGGTGATCTCCCCGAAACTTGCCCCTCCATCCTCTGAGGTGAAGATCCTGTATTTACCATCCCAATTCGAGATCGTATAGAGTGTCTGGCTGTCACCCGGTTTTATCTCCACATCCCAGGATTTGTATGTTAATGGGTTGCTCCAGCTCTCCCCTCCATTCTCACTGATGAATACCCCGTCGCCTGAAGAGGCAACTAATTTTTCCGGATGATTGATATCAATTTTCAGCCGGTTGGCCCCAAACTGGCCACCCACCGGGAGGAGGGGTGTCCAGCTCTCCCCGCCATCTTCACTCTTGTGGATATTGTTCCCGGCCGACACATATACTGTATCCGGACTGTAGGGATGCACCGCAACGGCGCTGATCCCGCCTCCGAACACATAATGAATGCCTTTCTGTTCCCACTGAAAGCCCCTGTCTGTGGTTTTATTGACAATACCGCTCTCCGTACCACAGTATATCACCTGGTTATCCGCATCACAAACATCAAATGAATAGACATTGACCTGCCAGGGGTAGGCTCTGGGAGCTACCGGAAAATTATCGGAATTGAGCCAGTAGGTATTTTTGGGGCCGAGAAAGCTCCAGTTTGCACCTGTCGACTTGGCGATATACGGTTGTCCAGGCTTTACCCGAAGCTGGAAATCAAGCAACTCCCGGTTCATCTTCTCCATATCGGGAAGCGCCACAGTTCCATCACTCATCACGTAGGGATCAACGGCCTTTCGCCACAGCTTGTAGTACCTGATCACCGGGCTCTTCTCTCCCTGGTGATCCTCCATATAGGTCCGGTAGGCCCTGTCAAGTTCATCCACATGAACCGGTTCCTGGTAAAGCATCCTGGCCCACGGGGGATAGCTGCTGTCAAATGCCGGTTTCAAGGATTTATCCAGTCCGGGGATCTCATCATAGGAGGTATAGGTTTCCTGTGCCCTTGTCTGGCTGACAAAGAGCATCAACAGAGAGAGTGCTGTCAGGGTAAAAATGCTTGTTCTTATCATTATTTTTATGGTACAAAATTACAACTTAAAGGAGATGAAGTCAAGTAGAGGCAGCTCTCTACGCATAAAGACCGTATGCCATCTTTCAGATGTAAAAATGGGTATTTCTAAACGATCAGTTCTGTTAAAATCAAACGAAAAAGGGGAATATCAGAATTTAACCATGGATGGATCCTGCAAAAGCAGGGCAAATTTTCTGCGCATTCAAAGTTCGGGGCCTATTTTTAATATATGGATGGAAACAGGATCCTGTTTTATTCACTCCTCCACAAACAGCGAAACAAGTTTATGGAAGATCTCTGTGTTCTCGTAGAGTCCTCCAAAAGATTCAGCACCCGGCCCAAAGGCAAACAGCGGAACCATGGCCGCCGAATGGTTGGTGGTGGCGAAGGTTGGTTCGATGGTTGAATAGTCTGCATCGTAACCGTTGGTACCAGCTGCACCCAGGGTGAAGCCTCCTGTTTCATGATCGGCCGTTACGATCACCAGGGTTTCACCATCCGCTTCCGCCCAGTCCAGCACCATGGAGACAGTCCTTTCAAAATCATTCATCTCGTTAACCAGGTACTCAAACTGGTTCCCATGTCCGGCCCAGTCGATCTGTGATCCCTCGATCATCAGGAAAAAGCCGGAATCTCCTGAGGAGAGGAAACCGATCCCCAACCCGGAGGCGTCCATAAGAAAATCTTTCCTGCCCTCCTTCATGGTGGGCATGCGGTCGGCTGCCAGCAAATAACCGTAGCGGCTTCCCGGGCGGGGTTTCCGGATCCGCTTCAACCGGTTGTAATTCACTTCGATCCCATGCTCCTTAAAACGGTCTGTTTGGGTAGTGTCCAGAAAATATTTGATCCCGCCTCCTGCAAAGAAGTCGATCTCCGATTGTAGCAGGTCGGTGGCAATTTCGTACTGCTGGGACCTGTCGGGTTGATGGGCATAAAAACCTGCCGGGGTGGCATCGGTAACTGACGATGTGGCGATCACACCCGTCATATAGCCCTGTCCGGACATCAGTTCAACGATGTTCTTCCGGGCCACTGTGTCCATGTCCACCCCGATTGCCTGGTTATAGGTTTTTACCCCGGTAGCCATTGCTGTAGCTGCTGCCGAGGACTGTGTTACCGGGTCGGAGCCTGATGAGGTCCTCACAAGACCAATGGTTCGAAAACGATCGAATGCCGGTTCTTCATCTCCGTAATAGTATGCGGCCGAGAGTTGAGAGAGTCCCATCCCGTCGCCAATCATCAGGATCACGTTTTTTGGTTGTCCCCAAACGGTTGTCGCCGGAAGCAGGAAAGTAACCAGAATCAACAACGCCTTCTGCATCAGTATCTGTTTCATATCATGGTGTTAAGAACTAATCTATTACAATAACCAAACCAAATCTCAATAGTTCTCTTCCCGGGCAATTACCTGCAGGTGGTTGCGATATGCTCCTCAACAAAGCGCTCATCAGCTGCTTCAATGAAAAAGGCCTCGATGTAACCCACCATATCTGCCCGCTCCTTCTCATCAAGGTACTCAAACCCATTGATCAGCTCCATGATCTCCTCTTTAGCAGCAAGTAGCTTGTTAGCAGCATCGAGGTGCATTCGCTTGCTTCTGCACGGTCCGAGGAAGTAGCGCTCCCGAACGGAACTGATTCCCAGGCTCTCTCCCGGAACGGCATACTCGGTATTGACCAGTCCGGTGTAGTCAAAGTCATAAGGCACCGGGATAAAACCACCTGGTCCACCCGGTTCCGGAACAAGGATCTTCAGGTTGTGCCTCCCGGTCACCGAATAGTCCCCGTTCCCGATCATATAGTGGAACATGGCCAGCAGGTCCATGGCCCTGGGATTCATCCGTCGCATGGAGAGCCTGTCATTGCTAATAAGCGTGGCATTCAGCCTTTCAGCCATCAGGTCATTGGGTTCAATCAGGAAGGCCCAGTTTTCGGTCTCCCTGTTTTTTCTTCCTGTATCAATGTATTTCAGCCGGATCAGCCTGGTTCTGAAACTGTAAGGAGAGACCATGTTATAGATCCTGTACACCAGGTACTCCCTCAACACATAGCTGTCAAAGGCAGCGTTTGCCCTGCAGCGGACCACCACCTTCATTCGCTTCACATCACACAACTCTTCAGCCTCGATGGCCGAATAGCGGATATTCATCCAGAAGGGCGGATTGACACAGTGATCTCTGCGGTAGGTCCCCCTGGCCTTTACCCTCACCGGGTGTATAACCTTAAATGTATCATTCACCTGGCAGGTCAGTTCGGCCGGCTGGTACTGCTCACGCTGCCGGGTCCGCTGAAATGACTTCATATTAAATTGCAGGGTCAGGTTCATGGGCTCCTCCTCTTCAAAGAGCCCATCATACACCCCGATTGTATCCGCACATAGTGAGGAATCCTGTTGCCCCGCAACCCTGTGTGGAGAGAAGAGGATAATTCCAAGAACGATCTGGAACAGGATCTTCATCATTCTACCTCTAAAGGCTATTTTATTAAAAATAGTTTTTGTGATTGGTGAGAACCTTTGTCTGTCTCTAACCTGCAAAAATAGAGACCCCCTGAAAACCTGCCCGCATCCCATTCTACCCTATAAATGCCTGCAGGCTGGCTCTTTGAAACAAGTGTCTCTATCTTCTGCCCAAGGATGTTATAAACAGTCAAATCGACATGACATGGTTCGCCTGTCTGATAACTAATCGTTGTTTTAGAATGAAATGGGTTGGGATAGTTGGGGAGCAACTCAGATTCAGATGGATTTGATTGAGAAAGATCAGACACATGCGTTCCTGTCCCGCTTCCCATCCGCATATAGTCGATGGCAAAGCCGGCATCAGCTGCATTTACCGGATCAAAACGTAACTGATTTATCACTCCCTTCCATTCGGGGTGACCTGCCAGATCCAGTTGATAGATATGATCCGAACCATCTGTAACCAGAGAAAATTTTTCACTCTTACCCTCGTCAAAAAAGGGCTCCTCCCCTGTTGTCCAGAATAGCTGGGCCTGACTGCCTTTGTCTGCCCACATTTTCACCAGAAACGAGTCATTCTGCTCCGCCATTAACTCCAGTAAAGGACTTGTCAGCCAGGGATCGCCGACAATACTTTTCCCGGAGAGATAGCCCTGTTCAATCGTCAGATTTTCAATGTCAAAATTCGGGATCCAACCGGCACTATAGCCATCAATGTTAAATTCCCAGTCCAGCACTGTTGTTTCCGGCAAATGAGCCAGGTCCGAAATTAGAAGCACTTTTGTACTGTCTGAAACAAACAGTTTGACAATCAGATTCCCATCCAATGTATAACTCCACCCTTCAGGAACACCATCCACATCCTCAACCCGGGGGAGATCTTCACCGGCAAAACTGACCGACTGCGGTTCGACAACATCCGGAATTAAAAAGAAAACGCTGTCAGCATGGTTTGGCGGCAAGGGACGAATCTCAAGGGTTGAACCCTCCAGATTTGCAGAAAAAGGAGTACCGCCATTCACGTGCAGTTTCCGGTTTTCCAGCTCCAGGATCCTGGTGTGAACATCAGGATCAATTCCCAGGAATGCCATTACATTCATCATAATATTTCCCGGGCCAAGGTCCCAATGGTAGGTCTCATCACCTGTCACTGCGCTGTAAGCATCGGGATACATGCCCCTGTGTTCGGGATAGACCGATTCACTGGTCCACTGCATCTGCATACCGCAGATTGTCAGACCCTCTGCAATCTGCTTCCAGGGCAGCGTCTGGTCATATTGATGAAGTTTTTGCAGCGCATAAGCATAATCCAGTCCGTTCCACTGTACAATATTTCCGAACCAGATACCGGTGTAATGCGTCGCACCAAAAACCGGAATCGAACCATATTTCATAACCGGCCGGTCATCGGCTGCCCAGAGATAGACAAATGGCAATCCTGCATAGGCCCAGCGAACCGCTTCATCCAGGTATTCCGTTTGATTTGTTATCCGGTAACCCTCCACATAAGCATGTACAGCATTGGCCGCTGCAAGAATATCAGGTGCGTGCAGGGGGACCTCCCAGGTCTGGGCACCCCGTGGCACCTCGAACTGTTTCATAAACTCCAGTGCTTCCAGGCCGTGCTGATGCAAAAATGCATCACCCGTAATTCGTGCTCCCCGCAGCAAAACGTAGGCTTTTTGTGCACAGGTGCCCAGGGTGGTCCCCTCCATGTTCTGCAGCGAAGTATCACCCGTATAGAGCCACCCCCCCTCTTCATTCTGACCGGCTACATGCCCGGTTACCCAGTTTTTTACCGGACCCCAGGCTCTATCCAACTCACCGTATCTGAAGGCAAAATCCCACCCCATTGCCCCTGGATTATGGTCTGTAACCAAAAGTTTATGGGCCAACGCTTTCATATCATCCCGCCACTGTTCAGTTTTGCCCGTTTCTGTTACAAAGGGTGCACCCAACCAGATTTGGTTTGCTATTGTATGGCTGGAGCTGGGTCCCCACGGATCGGCCAGTGCCATATGCCATCCCAGTTCAGCGGGCTCCCACAGCACATCCATATAGCTTTCGCAATTTAACATGATGTCCTCTTCATACGTTCTGGGCTTTTCAGGAACAGCTGGAATGCTCTCCCTGTCAAGCCACCATTTTAATCCGGCCAGCTGCTCCGGTCTGTTGTCAACAGCGAGGGTTGCCTCAATCTGAACCGTTTCATTTGTCTCTAACAGATAGGGCTGTGAGGCCAGGGGTGCGTTCTCATCCCGTCCCTGTCCAACCGGTGGCACAACCAATCCCATGAGGTGATTATTCTGACTGTCCCAGGAGTTAGGCGAGGCGAACAGAGGTGATGGACAGGAGCGGTTTGTCGCCCAGTTTTGCAATGGATCCCAGGATAGAATAGTTGTTTGCTCCTGGCTGGTAATACTCATAAACGGAATTGTAACTTTGTTGGGATGCGGCAGGTAGCGCTTTTCATTTGGCGGATGCACATCCAGTGACGAAGAGCTCTCTTCGTCATTGATGATCCACTCGAGGCCAGGAAATAATCCTTCACTCTTCAGTTCGCCAGAACCACCTTCTCCAACCCGTATAACCGGTCCGCCGAAATGTAAAAGTTCTCTCTCCGCATCGACTGAAAGGTGGTAGCGGATACTCACCTCGGGTGATGCATCTCCGGTCAAAGCGAAATGATATCTTAACTGCCACTTAACGCCGTCGATGTCTGTATCCTCCTGTTCAAGATCAATAGCCGGCGTTGCAATCTCCGGTATCGCTACCGATTGAGGAAAAATTTCCACCGACTGCGTCTGGCCCGAATTGGTTAGATAAGCCAATTCCCCCGGCGGTTGAATAACGCCAACCTGCCTCCACTGACCATCAGAAACGGTAAAAAGCAGAATGGGTCCATACCCGCTCTTTCGTTTCACAAATGCAAGCCTGATTACACTGTTCTCCAACAGCCAGTGATCTTCAAATGGCGACCATACCTGCGCATATTGCGGTATATCTGAAGGAAAAACAGGAACCGGCTTATCAACATTTATTGTTGTGGTGCCGGTAATCAGTTCTTCTCCGGCTTTGCTCAACCGGACGTTTGCTGCAAAACTCCCGGTATCTGCCACAGTGACCTGCCACAGGACCACATACCCGTCATTAACAGCAATTTCCGCAAAAGTAGTGTCCATATTACCCTCTAAAAGCTCCAGTCCGGCGTCAAGTTGCAGTTGAAGGTCAACATCAGACATTGGGGTATCGCCCGTATTCTCCAATTTTAGTGACAGGCCGATTGTATCACCCGGAGCAATGATCTCCCTGTCCGGGGCAAATAAAACCAGATTCAATCGAGCTCCAAGATGAACAACACGGATATAGTCGATCTCAACCTCTGCACCTTCGGCAACAGCAGCGGTTGAACCTTCACCCGGATCCAGACGAAGACGGGTAACCGTTCCGTGCCACTTATCCGAATTACCAACCGGCACCTGGTATTCGTGAAACTCACCATCTGCAATCAGTTTAAACCCATATTCCAAACCCCCGACAAAATTGGGCTGGGCGGTTGTTGTCCAGAAGAACTCGGCGCTTTCGTCATGGGTCGCTCGCATCCGGATGAAAATGAATCCATAATTTTGCGCATCAATTTGCAATCCACCGGGACCATTCATATAAGGGTCTGAGCCGGTAATTGTGGTTTTAAGCGTGCCATCCGAGACCAGAAATGAGGATAGATTGTGGGTCGGTTGCCACCCCTCCTGGTTGCCCGGGGTGTTAAAATCCCAGCCATAAAGGGTGTCGGCCTGGGCATGGAGAGGCTGACTTATACAGATAAAGAGAAGCGTAAATAGAGAGATAGTGCAGATAAACAAGCTTCCTGTTTTCATTTGACTTCCTGATATTGATTAATACATTATGATTTACAAACAGTCCCGGTAATTTACATCGAAATCAGGAAAATACCTACAGAAGTTTTACCAAAGGCAGATTGACTCAAGAGTAGAATTTAATGCTTAAATTTGTGGAACTATGAAAAAACTCATCCCCCTGTTACTCACCGTTTTTTTTAAGTTATAACTACCTGGCAATGCACCGACCAATCACCCTTTTTACCGGACAATGGGCCGATCTTCCCCTGGAAACACTATGTAAAAAAGCCAGTTCATTCGGGTACGACGGACTCGAACTGGCCTGCTGGGGAGACCACTTTGAAGTAGACAAAGCCGATGAACAGTACTGTAAGGATAAACGGGCCCTCCTGGCAAAATATGGGCTGGAAGTATACAGCATCTCCACACACCTGGTGGGCCAGGCTGTTTCGGACAGGATCGATGAACGACACAAAAGTATCCTCCCCGATTATGTATGGGGGGATGGTGATCCTGAAGGCGTCAATCAAAGAGCTGCCGAAGAGATCATAAAGACCGGTGAAGCAGCAACCAGGCTGGGAGTATCGGTGGTAAACGGATTTACAGGGAGCTCCATCTGGCACCTTCTATACGGTTTCCCCCCTGCTCCAGCCTCCATGATCGATGAAGGATTCAAAACCTTTGCTGACCGTTGGAAACCCATCCTTGATGCTTACCAGAAACTGGGAATTAAGTTTGGACTGGAGGTTCATCCCACCGAGATCGCATTCGATATCACTTCTGCGAAAAGGGCCCTGGAGGCGGTGGACAACCATCCTGCTTTCGGATTCAATTATGATCCTTCCCACATGGGATACCAGGGAGTGGACTATGTTTCATTCATTCAAAAATTCAGTGAGAAGATATTCCATGTGCATATAAAAGATGTGGAGTGGTCAGATGTTCCGGTTGAGACCGGAGTATTCGGCGGCCACACCGAATTCGGATCACCGGGACGCTTCTGGGACTTCCGCTCCCCGGGCAGGGGAAGGATCCGTTTCGAAGAGATCATCCGTGCACTGAACCGCATCGGATACAGGGGACCTCTTTCCGTTGAATGGGAAGACAGCGGCATGGACCGCGAACATGGTGCGAAAGAGGCCTGTGCTTTTGTAAAAAAGATCGATTTTCCTCCCTCCGACATCGATTTTGATGCCGCATTCGAAGAGTAGCCGACCTCGGGAAATATTTGTGTTTGGCTGAATTGAGCCCTATATTTACTTCACATTGATCGCACCCCGTTTTAAAACGGAATTCAATGAAAGGTTCGTCCACATTAATTGCCATCCTTATCCTGGCATGCCCTTTTTCCGACATCCAGGCCCAATCTGCTGTTGTAATTTCCAATCCGGGACTCTCCATGATGGACGGGAAGGTGCTTATTGAATACGGGCTTCTCAACAGCTCCCAATCGGAAAAATTCACAGTCAGAATTGAGGTGACAC
This sequence comes from Bacteroidota bacterium, assembly GCA_039714775.1. Classification (GTDB taxonomy): domain Bacteria; phylum Bacteroidota; class Bacteroidia; order Bacteroidales. The sequence continues at coordinate 5,410 of JBDLIQ010000011.1, read as the reverse complement.
TCCAAAGCGGCAAGCAGGTACCGGCCAGGTCCCTTGAGGGAGATATCGGGGAGGGCATCACCGGGGGCGGGAACAGGAAAATTGTCTGGGACATTGAGGCAGACAACGTTTTCCTGGATGAAGATATTTTTGTGGTAGTCTATGCCCTACCTGAGGCTCCACCTGTTGCAGTTGTTCCCCCGCAATCTGAAAGCACCGAACCAGAAAGCAATGAAATGGAAGAACAGTCTGTCCCGGGTGGTCAATCCGGCAGTGAATTCAGCCGTACCGGCCTGATAATACAGTCCATGGTATTCCCCGGACTCGGACTGTCAAGGTTAACGGGAGCACCCCACTGGCTTCGTGGCGTGGCCGGTTATGGATGCCTTGCCGGTTCGGTCTATCTCAACCGGATAGGGTGGTCCTCCTACCAGGATTACCTGAATTCAGAAGATCCGGCTGTGGTTGATGACCTGTTCGACCATGCTTATAATTCAAAAAAGAGATCGAAAATTCTGGGCTATGCTGCCATTGGCATCTGGGTGGCGGACCTGGCCTGGACCATCCTGGGCACCTCCAACATGAACAACGATCAACTCTCTGATAACGCCAAAGGTTTCTCATTGGGTACAACAGTGGAACCCTTATCAAACGTCCCGATGATCGCATTGTGCTACAGATTTTGAGCATCTGAAACAGTGAAAGAGATGAAAGCAACAAGATCCATACTCATATCGGCCCTCATCCTGGGCTGTACAATCCTGGGTGCCCAGGAGGTAAAAAGTGTGAAATCAAGCCTCAGAATCAGCAATATACCTGAACCTGAAGTTGTAGAGATGCCTGACACCGATCCGCCTGTAATCGAATACATCTCCCCAAAAATCCCTGAAGGATTTAAATATATAAGCCCTAAACAGCAGATGGATCTGATCGGGAAGGTCACCGACAACTCGGCCATCAGTTTTGTATCGGTCAATTCCGAGATGCAGTCTCTCTCAGAAGAGGGTATTTTCACCACCCGGCTTGAACTGGAGGTTGGAGAAAACAGCTTCACCATCTGGGCAATGGACAGAGAGGAGAATTTAAAAGAGCAGCTTTTTGTGGTGGAGTACAGGCCCCCGGTGGTGAGCCTGGCTGAAAGAATATCCAGCGAAGCAGTCTATTACGGACTGATCGTTGGAATCGACCAGTACAGGGATACGGAGATCCCGGACCTGAATAACCCCATAAAAGATGCCGGAAATCTTTACAACATCCTGGTAGAAGATTACCGTTTCAAAGAGGAGAACATCAGGTTGATTAAGAATGCCACACGGGCCGAGCTGATACGCAGCCTGGACGAACTTTCGGAAAAGGTTACAACGGATGACAACCTGCTGATTTTTTACGCGGGCCATGGCTGGTGGGATGCTGAAGCCGAAAACGGGTACTGGCTGCCAACCGATGCCCACAGGGATGAAAAGACCAACTGGTTTCGCAACAGCACCCTGGTGGACTACCTGAAGGAGATCGAATCAAAGCATACGCTTTTGATCGCTGACGCCTGTTTTGGGGGATCAATATTCGCCACAAGAGCTGCTTTTGGAGAGAAAGAGAAGACATATAAAGCGCTGTACGAAATGCCAAGCCGAAAAGCCATGACCAGTGGTCTGAAAAATGAGGAGGTACCAGACCAGAGTGCATTTACAAAGTACCTGATTAAAAAGCTGAAGTCAAACAATGACACCTACCTCTCATCGGAACAGCTCTTCTCCAGTTTCCGTAAGGATGTAATCAACAACAGCGATGCCACCCCCAAATATGGAGAGATTAAAAAGGTGGGCGACGAGGGGGGTGATTTTATTTTCCTGAAAAAATAGCAGAGGAGGTACCGTTATGAGATTGCACAAAAACAGAGGCTCCATCCTTACCCTTGCGGGGATCACACTGCTGGCTTTGTGTGCAATCTTCCTGACCCGTTGTAAGAAATATGAGGTGGCCCAGCAGGTGATCGTAAAGACCGAAGGAGTTTCAGAAATTACAAGGAACTCCTGCAGGGCTGCAGGCACCCTGGTGGATGTGGGTTCAACGGGTGTGACCCAGCATGGTTTCTGCTGGTCGCTGACCCCGAATCCTGCCGAAGCGATCGATTGCAATCCACAGGGCCCCAGGCGCGAAAGAGGCTCTTTCTTCACCATCATCGAAGGCCTCGATCCGGGAAGGGAATACCACCTGTGGGCCTATGCTGAAAACGAAGATGGCAGGCGGTATGGTGAACCCCTGGTATTTGCCACCCATGAATCCGGTGTACCCATAGTTCGCACTTTCCCGCCTGAGGCTGTTTCAGCCACAACAGCATTCGTCATTGGAGAGATCCTCCATGATGGCGGAGCTGCAATCGAAGAGAGGGGCTTTTGCTGGAGCCCGGAGCCTGAACCCACCGTGGAGGGAATGCATCACCCCATTGGTCCTGGCCCCGGTCCATTTGAGATGAACATCGAAGGGCTTGCCCCGAATAATACCTATTTTGTACGGGCCTTTGCTGCCAACGAATTTGGCATAGGGTATGGGGAGCAGCATGAATTCAGAACCCTGACACCTTAAATCCTCCCTTCCATAAACAAAACAATCACTATATTGGGATTTAACAAATTCCCAGAAAGAATGAATGCATTCCGGATTGTTCCACTTCTCTCTCTTTGCACACTCATCAGTTGCACCACCCCTGTCTCGGAAGAAGCCTCCTCCTGGACCCACTTCAGGGGAACCCGCCTGAACGGGATCTCCGCCGAAACAGGGATTCCGGCAGACTGGAGCGACTCTACAAACATTGCCTGGAAAACTATAATTGACGGAAAAGGATGGTCCTCACCGGTGGTGCTGGACAACCAGGTGTGGCTAACAGCCGCAACAGACGGGGGAATGGAGATGAGGGCGCTCTGTATGGATGTCAGCTCCGGAGCGATCATCCATAACCGGCTGCTTTTCAATCCGGACAGCCTCTACCCAAAGCACTCCGTAAACACCTATGCCACTCCTACACCAGCCATTGAGAAGGGATCGGTATACATCCATTTTGGAAGGTATGGGACGGCCTGCCTGGATACCCACACAGGTGAGACTGTATGGGAGCGGACCGATATGCAGTGTGAACACATCCAGGGCCCGGGATCATCCCTCTTTATCTACAAGGAGAAGCTGATTGTTCATATGGAGGGATCGGACATCCAGTATATTGTTGCGCTGGATAAAAAAACCGGGGAGACCATCTGGCGTAGTGAAAGGCCAGGTGAACTGTATGAACCCTTAGAGTATATTGGGAAAAAGGCATACACCACCCCCATCATTGTGGAAGTGAACGGCCGGGAGCTGTTGATCAGCAATGGTGCGGCTGTATGCATTGCATACGATCCGGAGACCGGAAAGGAGGTGTGGCGCATCGTTCACGGTGAGGACTCCACCATAGCCATGCCCACCGAAAGCGAAGGGATTGTATACTTTTATACCGGTTTTGAAACAGACGCAGATGGTAAGAAGCTAGCCGAATTGCTGGCGGTGGACCCCTCTGGTGAGGGGGATGTAGAGGAGACCCACGTGCTCTGGAGGGTTAAATCACCTATGCTTCAGTTGTTGTCCCCGCTGGTATTCGAAGGTTTGCTCTATACGATCGATTCCAGGGGAACGATGCTTTGTCTGGATGGTGCCACCGGGGAGACCATCTGGTCAGAAAAGATGAAGGGCAAATTCCACTCATCGCCCGTTTACGCCGACGGACACATCTATTTCAATTCAACAAAGGGAAGAACTTACGTGATCAGGCCAGGCAGGGAGTTTGACCTGGTGGCTGAGAACAGCCTTGATGGTGAGATCTGGGCCACCCCGGCTATTGCAGGGAAAGCCCTCTTCATTCGCACCAGCAAGTACCTTTATAAGATTCAGTCACCCTGATGCGTATTGGGTTGAGGTGATGGGTTGCAGGTTACAACCCCAGAAACTGCATGCCAACTCCGGCCAGGAAGATGACCATGCCCGCAAGCAGGTGAATCAGGTGCTCCTTTCCTTTGAAGCTGAGCAGGGAAACGCCCTTGTATCCAAGCAGAACCACGGTCAGCATGGTCCCTACGGTGGCAATTCCAAAGACCAGTGCCACAAGGAATATACCCAATCCGCTCTGCTCGGCTGCCGGATAGATCAGCATGGGGATCAACACCTCGCAGGGTCCGAATACAAAGATCAGGAAGAGGATCCATGGTGTGAGCCTGCCGGCATCGTCCCCTTTCTCAAGCTTCTCACCCAGGTGCAGCTCCTGGTGCCTGATGGATTTCGGCCGTAAAAAGGCCGGGAGGTGCAGATGGGCACCCCGGTTCAGGTATTTATAGAGTCCGTAGGCGCTGTAGAGAATACCAAATGCGATGAGCATCCAGCCCACCAGGTTGCCCCTGCCGGCCTCCACGATCTCCAGTTTGCCCACGCCAATTCCCATGGCAATCCCGATCAGACCCAGCACCACCGATCCTGCCACATGACCAACCCCCGAAATGAAGGTGATCCACAGGGTACGCCTGCGGCTCCATCCCCTGGCCCGGCTCAATACGATAAAGGGAAGGTAATGGTCAGGACCCAGCAGGGTGTGGATCACACCCAGGGAGGCTGCCGACATTACCAACAGAGATAACTCATTCATGCCAACACTTTCAACTTTTAACTTTCAACTTATTGATCAGGCTTGCCTGGCAGGCCGCTCCGAAACCGTTGTCGATGTTTACCACACTGACCCCTGCGGCACAACTGTTAAGCATGGCCAGCAATGCCGAAACACCGCCGAAGTTTGCACCATACCCGGTACTACAGGGAACGCCAATCACCGGCCTGTCCACCATGCCCCCCACCACACTGGCCAGGGCACCCTCCATTCCGGCAACTACAATGATCACCTGTGCCCCCCTGATCAGCTCCATTCTGTGAAACAACCTGTGAATTCCTGCCACCCCCACATCATAGATCCTCTCCACCCGGTTTCCCAGGAACTCCGCAGTGATGGCCGCCTCCTCTGCTACCGGAATATCGGAAGTACCTGCTGTTACCACCGAAATGTAACTCCCGGTGGGTTCGGGTTTTTCGGGCTGGTGAACAATGATCTTTGCCCCTTCGTGGTATATGGCACCGGGAATCCTTATCCGGACTGCCTCATAGACCTCCTTACCGGCCCGGGTTGCCAGCACAGGGATCTTCCGCTCAACCATACGACCGGCGATCTCGGCCACCTGTTCAGGGGTCTTTCCCTCCGAATAGATCACCTCAGGCATGCCGGTCCGCGCCTCCCTATCGGTATCGATGGCTGCATATCCCAGAGAGTCCACCCCTTTGCTTAACAACTGCTCTGTGATCTCCTCCTGTCCGAGCTGCCCCTCCCTGTACGATTCAAGCAGCTTTATAAGTTCCGGTTTGTTCA
>JBDLIQ010000010.1:0-57987 GCA_039714775.1 Bacteroidota bacterium | reverse complement strand
CCACCTACCTTTTCCCTCAAAACCTGGCGTAAACCTGGCACCAATGAAAAAACCACCTACAAAATAAATTGTAAGTGGTTGATCTTTAAGTGGGCCCAGATGGGCTCGAACCATCGACCCCCTGATTATGAGTCAGGTGCTCTAACCAGCTGAGCTATGGGCCCTGAAATTGGGACTGCAATATTACACAATTTACGAATATCTGGCAATAGTCTACCTGGTCTTCATTGAATAGACCAGACCCCACTCGATCCAGTCGGCGCGAATACCCTGTTTTGATTTGATGGTGATGTGTATCTGCAGGTGGTCTGTGAGCCGGATCCTGCCACCCACCCTGGAGAAAAGGTAACCCCGGATGTAAGAATGCTGTTTGAAATAGCTGCCCAGGTTAGCCAGCAGGATAATACGGTATATCTCAAACTGGTATCCAATATGACCGCCAAGGGACATTTTTTGCCAGGTGGTTACATCCTCCGGGAAGATTTTCATGGACATTTCGAGAGATCCGTCATAAAGCACATCGAGACCCATGGTTACAGCGCTTTTGGGATTGTAGTGAAAAGCATAATCGGCTGTGAAAGAGGAGGCAAAATAGTGGTTCCCATCCGGCGTACTATCTTTCTGCCACTCTTTAATCCCAATGGATGCCATCAGCTGAAGCTCTTCGAATGACCTGTATTCCTTCGGTTCGGTATAGATAAACTCCGCCCTGGAGAACGGTTTTTCCCGGCCGTCAAACAGGTAGCTCATCCCCAGACTCCACCCCCAGTTATTTAGTCCCCTCTGGGGTTCATGGAGATTTCCGTTTGAGTAGTGTGTCACTCCATACCCGGCAGTCAGATCGATCCGCTGGCCCAATTCCATACCCAGGTTCAGGTTGAAATCGAAATAGGAGTTAATATGGGAGGCAATAACATCGTTGTACGGATTGGTTTCATAATCGTAAATATGCGACATGTAGCTCAATCCAAACGAAATGTTTGTATTCAGGCTGAACCTGCCAAACCGCGCCAGGGGTGTATTGTAAAATGCAAACAGGCTGAAAGGATTTCCCATGGTGGTATCGCTCTTCTCCCTGATCTGGTCTGCATAATGGATCCCCACTCCAAATTTGGGATAGTGATGGTATTGTTGCCAGAGCCTCCTGCCATAAGTCCGGAATCCGATTCTTGCCTCCATGCCATGGAAACCATCCTCCATTAACTCATCAAGGTACTGGGTGTGGTTCCAGTGAACCCCTCTATGGTAGAGCACCTTTAAAAAGGGTTGGCCGCCAGTTGCTCCCTGTTGTTGATCCTGGGCTATTCCCGTCTGAAACAGAAGAGACAGGATGATGATAATCACCCTGTTTATGGTCCGCTTACCTTCCATAGCCAGGTGGTTACCTCCTCAGGGGTTATGTTTCTTTTTTGCTTGTGTTATAAAGATAACAAATAAAGCGAGATATCCAAATATTTTCAGGGGGTGACTGTTTGTGTTTCAGAGCATTAAGACAGCAGCATTACACAATTTACGAATATCTGGCAATGCTCTACCTGGTCTTCAGCGAATAGGCCAAACCCCACTCGATCCAGTCGGAGCGAACACCCTGTTTTGTTTTGATGGTGACATGTATCCCCAGGTGGTCGGTGAGCCGGATCCTGCCGCCCAACCTGGAGAAGAGATATCCCCGGATGTAAGAATGCTGTATAAAATAGCTGCCCAGGTTAACCAGCAGGATAACACGGTCCATCTTGAACTGGTAACCTATATGACTACCCAGGGACATTTTTTGCCAGGTGGTTACATCCTCAGGGAGGATTTTCATAGACATTTCGAGCGATCCGTCATAAAGCAGATCGAGGCCAAAGGTTACAGCACTTTTAGGGCTGTAATGGAGTGCATAATCGGCTATGAACGAGGAGGCAAAATAGTGTGCCCCGTCCGGCGTGCCATCTTTCTGCCACTCTTTGATCCCAACAGCTGCCATCAGTTGGAGCTCCTCGAACGACTCATATTCTTTCAGTTTTGTATGGATAAATTCCTCCCTGACAAATGGTTTTTCCCGTCCGTCAAACAGGTAGCTCATCCCCAGGTTCCACCCCCAGTTATTCAGTCCCTTCTGGGGTTCATGGATATTTCCGTTTGAGTAGTGTGTCACCCCATACCCGGCAGTCAGATCGATCCGCTCTCCCAGCTCCGCCCCCACGTTCAGGTTGAAATCAAAATAGTAGTTAATATGGGAGGCCACCACATCGTTGTAGGGGTTGGTTTCAAAATCGTAGATATGGGAAATGTATCCCAGTCCCATTGAGATGTTTGTGTTGAGCGTGAATCTGCCAACCCGCGCCAGGGGTGCATTGTAAAATGCAAACATGCTGAAAGGATTTCCCATGGTGGTATCGCTCTTCTCCCTGATCTGGTCTGCGTAGTGGATCCCCACTCCATATTTGGGATAGTGATGGTTTTGTTGCCAGAGCCTCCTGCCATAGCTCCGGAATCCAATTCTTGCCTCCATGCCATGGAAACCATCCTCCATCAGCTCACCAAGGTACTCGGTGCTGTTCCAGTGAACCCCTGTATGGTAGAGCACCTGGAAAAAGGGTTGTCCTTTGGCTGATCCCGGTTGTTGCTCCTGCGCTATGCCTGATAAGAGCTGAAGAGAGAAAATGAGTATGATGATTACCCTTCTCATGGTCCATTTACTTTCCATTGCCAGGTGGTTACCCCCCCCTCCAGGGGAAATTATAAGATCTATTGCAGGTTGGTGCCTCCTGGGTTTAGTGTTTCTTTTTTGCCAGTGTTATAAAGATAACAAATAAAGTGAGATATCCAAATGTTTTCAGAGTCTGACTGTTTGTGTTTCAGGGCATTAAGACAGCAATACTACACAGGTTACGAATATCTGGCAATGGTCTACCTGGTCTTCACCGAATAGACCAGACCCCACTCGATCCAGTCGGAGCGAACACCCTGTTTGGTTTTGATGCAGAGGTGGGCAGAGAGGTGATCGGTCAGCCTGTACCGGCTGCCCCACCTGGAGAAAAGGTAACCCCTGATGTTGGAGTGTTGTTTAAAATAGCTGCCCAGGTTAATCAGCAGGGTATAACGGTTTACCTTAAACTGGTAACCTATGTGGCTGCCCAGGTACATTTTCTGCCAGGTGGGCACCTCATAGGTGGGGATTTTCATGGACATTTCGAGCGATCCGTCGTAAAACATGTCCAGACCAAAGGTTACAGCACTTTTGGGGCTGTAGTGGAGTGCATAATCGGCTGAGAAAGAGTAGGTAAAATAGTGGGTCCCATCCGGAGTACCATCTTTCTGCCACTCTTTAACCCCAAAGGCAGTCATCAGCTGGATCTCTTCGAACGACTCATATTCGACCGGTTCGGTATAGATATACTCCTCCCTGACAAATGGTTTTTCCCGGCCATCAAACAGGTAGCTCATCCCAACATTCCACCCCCAGTTATTGAGCCCTTTCTGCGGTTCATGAATGTTTCCGTTTGAGTAGTGGGTTACACCATATCCGGCATTCAGATCGATCCGCTCTCCCAGCTCCACCCCCAGGTTAAAGTTAAAATCGAAATAGAGGTTCATATGGGATGCAACCACATCATTGTAGGGGTTGGTTTCATAATCGTAAACATTTGACATGTAGCTGAGTCCCGTTGATATGTTTGTATTGAGACTGAACCTGCCAAGCCGGGCCAGGGGTGCATTGTAGAAGAGAAACAGGCTGTAGGGATTTCCCATGGTGGTATCGCTCTTCTCCCTGATCTGGTCCGCATAGTGGATCCCCACTCCATATTTTGGATAGTGATGTTGCTGTTGCCAGGAGGCCCTGCCGTAGGTCCGGAACCCGATTCTTGCCTCCATGCCATAGAAACCATCCGACATCAGCTCGCCAAGGTACATGGTGCGGTTCCAGTGAACACCACTATGGTAGAGCATCTGGAAAAAGGGCTGCCCACCAGTAACTCCCTGCTTCTGATCCTGCGCCAGGCCGGCATGAATGTGAAGAGAGAAGATAAAAATGATGATCACCCTTTTCATGCTCCGCCTATTTTCCAAACAACGCCCTGATTTCATCTTCATCCGCTTTGCAGATCCCCTTCTCGGTAATCAGACCGGTCACCAGCCTTGCCGGTGTAATATCAAAACCGGGATTGGCCACCTTCGATGAGGCGGGGATCACCCTGATCCGGGAGGAGCTGTTTTTCTCTTCATCCCACCCCTCAACGTGGGTCACCTCTATATCGCTTCTATTCTCTATCTCTGTCTCAATCCCCTCTTTCATTTTCATATCGATGGTCGTGGTGGGGAGGGCCACATAGAACGGGATCCCGTTATCATTGGTTGCCAACGCCTTCAGGTAGGTTCCGATCTTATTGGCCACATCGCCGGTGCGGGTGGTGCGGTCGCTTCCCACAATCACCATATCCACCTGGCCCCTCTGCATCAGGTGGCCCCCGGCATTGTCGGCAATCACCGTATGAGGCACCCCATGTTCACCCAACTCAAAAGCGGTCAGCCGGCCCCCCTGGTTACGGGGCCTGGTCTCATCCACCCACACATGCAGGGGGATCCCCTCATCATGGGCCTGGTAGATGGGTGCAGTGGCAGTACCCCGGTCCACCGTAGCCAGCCAGCCGGCATTGCAGTGGGTCAGGATGTTAACCACATCCTTTTTCTTCTTATAACACTCCCTGATCAGGGTCACTCCATGCTGGCCAATCTTTTTGCTCCGGGTTACCTCCTCCTCTGCCAGGTATGCTGCCAGGTGAAACAGCCTCTCGATCATTCCCTCCCGGGAGCCTGCACAGTTCACCTCGCCCAGCCCCAGGTCAACGGCATACTTCAGATTGACAGCCGTAGGTCTGGTCGCGACCAGCCTCTCCCCTGCAGTTTTGACCTCTTCACACCAGTTTTCATGAGAGCCGGAGCGGGCCGCCAGGTAGAGTCCGTAGATAGCTGTCACACCGATAAGGGGTGCCCCCCGGACCACCATTTCGCTGATGGCAAAAATGGCATCATCCGAACTCCTGAGATCCATGATCTCAAATTCGAAGGGAAGCTTCCGCTGATCAATGACCCTGACCATCCCCGGATCCTTTTCCATCCAGATGGTCCTGTACTGTTTGCCGCCAATGCGCATGGCTCACTGGTTTAATAATAAACTTTGTGTAGGTTTGCGGTTACGAATATACAAAATGACAGAACAAAAACAGATCAGGAACATCCTGTTTGACCTTGGCGGGGTGATCCTGGACATCGACATTCAGGCCACCCTGAAATGCTACTATGAACTTGGTTTTCCACGTGAATTACTAAATTATCCCCAAAATATTGATACGGATATCTTCTACAACTACCAGGTTGGAAAAACAGGGACCAGGGAATTCAGGGATGATTTAAGGCGTTTTAGCGGCGTTGATGCTTCCGACAGGGAGCTGGATGATGCCTGGAACGCCATGATCATAAGGATTCCGGAAGAGCGTACCAGGCTTATCGGGAGACTTCAGGAGCACTATAACCTCTACATGCTGAGCAATACCTCCCCCCTGCATGTAACGGTGTTTGAAAAGATGTACCAGGATACCGCCGGGATACCGATGCACGAAGTGTTTAAGAAGATCTATTACTCCCATGAGATTCGCCGCCATAAGCCGGATCACGGTGCCTGGAAATATGTGATAGACGATGCCGGGATCGTTCCTGAAGAGACCCTCTTCCTTGATGACACCATGCACAACATCAAAGCGTCACAGGAGCTGGGATTCCAGGCCATCCATATTCACGAACGCACCAGCCTTACGGAGCTGGGGTTTGATCTTTAGAGAAGATCAGCAACTGCCGATCCGCCCGCTTCAATATTAATCTTAGAACCAACCAGGTAGAGCTCCACGCCCTCTCCCTCAATGTTCTGAATGGTCACCTTGTTGTTGTCAATACGCACATTCAGGGTGCGGCCACGATAGAGGATCTTAAAGGAGAGCCCGCTCCACTGATCAGGCAGCCGGGGTTCAAAGCTGAGCAACCCCTCCCTGACCTTCATGCCTCCGAACCCGTACACTACCGACATCCACGTACCTCCCATGCTGGTGATGTGCAGTCCTTCATCCACCTCATTGTTATAATCATCCAGGTCGAGCCGGGAGGTTCGCAGGTACATCTCATATGCTATTTCCGGCTTCCCGATTCTTGAAGCCAGTATGGAGTGAACACAGGGAGAGAGGGACGATTCATGGACCGTACGTGGTTCATAAAAGTCGAAATTCCGCCTGATGATTTCGCTATCGTACTCATCTTCGAACAGGTAAATTCCCTGAAGGACATCGGCCTGCTTGATCAGGCATGAACGCAGGATGCGGTCCCACGACCAGTGCTGGTTGATGGGCCGCTGCGAAGAATCAAGGTCCGCAGCCATCATCTGCTTTTTATCCATGTATCCCTCCTGCTGAAGAAAAACCCCCTTGTTCTCGTCGTATGGGAAATAGAGGTTTTCAATAATATCTTTCCAGGCGGCGGTCTCCTCTTTAATATCAAATCCGGTACGGCTTATGATCTCATCACATATCCCCGGATCTGAGGTCATCACGTGATCAAACGCTTCAAGGGTATAGCCAAGGGTCCATCTGGCCATCTTATTGGTATACCAGTTGTTGTTCACATTGTTCTCATACTCATTGGGCCCTGTCACACCCAGCATCACATACTTTCCTTTCACATCAGACCAGTTGACCCGCTGTCTCCAGAACCTGGAGATGCCGATAAGTACCTCCAGTCCATACTCCCTAAGGTAGTTCTGATCGCCTGTATACCTGGTGTAGTTGTAAATGGCATAGGCAATGGCACCGTTGCGGTGGATCTCCTCGAAGGTGATCTCCCACTCGTTGTGGCACTCCTCACCGTTCATGGTCACCATGGGATAGAGGGCAGCCCCATTGTCAAAACCGAGCTTCTCCCCGTTCTCGATGGCCTTTTCAAGGTGTTTATACCTGTAAACAAGCAGGTTTCTTGACACAGCTTCAGGTGCTGTACTCAGATAGAAGGGGATCAGGTAGGCCTCTGTATCCCAGTAGGTACTTCCCCCGTACTTCTCCCCGGTGAACCCTTTGGGTCCCACATTCAACCGCTCATCCTTTCCTGTATAGGTCTGGTTCAGCTGAAAAATATTGAACCGTATTCCCTGCTGCGCTGCTGTATCACCCTCAATGATAATGTCTGAATGGGCCCACCTGCTTTCCCACTCACCTGCATGTTCCTCAAAAAGGGGTTCATAACCGGCATCCATGGCTGCCTGCATCTGCTTCATTCCCTCCTCAACCATCAACTCCTCCTTATGATTCATGGAGGTTAGTACAGAAACATACTTGAAAAAGGTGATCTCATTGCCCTTCCCGATCTCCATCGAAACCCGGTTGGCCACATAGTCGTTTCGCTCGGTCACCTCTGCCTCCACAGTGATGGCCTGATCATCCAGCTTCAGACCATATCCCATGGTCATGCAGGTTACAAAACCACTTTTTCTGGTACTTGCCACCAGGTGGGCAGCGCCCTGACGGGCTTCTGTGGCTTCCATCTCCCAGAAATACTCATCGTAGTTGGAGTCCCGGTTCACCACATTCCCGTCTATGTAAGGGGTGAATGAGATCGTTCCGGCGAAATCCTCCGATCTGACCGAATAGCGGATGACTCCGATCTCGTCCCGCTTCATGCTCAGGAACCGCCTCACCGATATGTGCAGTTTTTTACCCTGTTTTACAATTGTGAATGTGCGCTCCAGGTACCCCTGGCGCATGTTCAGCTCCCTTCTGAATTCGACCGGTTCGTTTTTGTGGAGGTCCAGCTTTTCTCCATCGATCTCCACACCGATCCCGATCCAGTTGGGCGCATTCAGCACCTTGGCAAAATATTCGGGATAGCCGTTCTTCCACCACCCTACCCGGGTTTTATCGGGATAATAGACCCCGGCCAGGTAGTTTCCCTGAAGACTCTTCCCCGAGTACCGCTCTTCAAAATTTGCCCGCTGACCCATGCGGCCGTTCCCAAGGCTGAAGAGACTCTCAGATGCCTCCTGCATGGCGGGGTGGAATCCCTCCTCAACAATGCTCCACGGATCTTTTATATAGTGACCGTTCATCTGCCTATATTTTTTCTAATTGTTATGTACATCTTTTACAAAAAGGATCAGCACCGCTGCAACCAGCAGCGATATTCCCCCGCAAAGCAGGGCATAGATGGTGTTTCCATCGAAAAGCGACTTCACCATGAAACCGAGTATGGTGGCAGCCAGGATCTGGGGGATCACAATGAAGAAGTTGAAGATCCCCATGTAAACACCCATCTTGTGCTGTGGCAATGATCCGGTGAGGATGGCGTAAGGCATGGCCAGGATGCTGGCCCATGCCAGTCCGATCCCGATCATCGAAAAGATCATCTGCTGCGGATTATCCAGGATCATGATCGATGCCAGTCCCACTCCCCCGACCACCAATGCAATGGAGTGGGTAATCTTCCGGTTGGTCAGCTTTGCCAGCAGGGGCAGAAGCAACAATCCGAAAACAGCGGCAAAGAGGTTGTACCAGCCAAACATGCCACTCACAAGGTTGGCCCCTTCGTTATAGAGTGCTGAAGTGGGATCGGATGTTCCATACATATGCTGGGTCACAGCCGGTGTGGTATAGATCCACATGCTGAATAGCGCAAACCACGAAAAGAACTGCACAATAGCCAGTTGCTTCATGGTCAGCGGCATGCGGTATAGGTCGGTTATGATGCTCACCAGTCCGTTTTTCTCTCTCTTGCCCGAAATCATCGCGGCAGTGGTTAGCTGCAGGATCCCGAACAGCCCGAAACCCCCGGCAAGTATATAGAGCTCTTTCTCCAGGGCATACCTGTAGATGGGCCATGCAATGACCAGGCCAACCACCGTCCATATCACACCCCTTCTCAGGTACTTTTGCACCGGTTCTGTACCCTCTGCCTCTCCCCTTTCCTGTTCCCCCTTTGCTTCATCTGCGAAGCTTTTAAGCTCCTCCGGGGAGTACTCTTTTGTTCTAAGCACGGTCCAGAGCACCGAGGCCAGGAAAACAGCTCCGCCCAGATAGAAAGAGAGGCGGACCGTCATGGGAATCTCCCCCTCGGGCGCCGTATTGGAGATGTTGAACCACTCCGAAAGGATGTATGGAAGCCAGGAGGCGACAAATGCACCGATCCCGATAAAGAAGCTCTGCATTGTAAAACCAAGGGTCCGCTGCTCATCGGGCAGCATGTCGCCCACAAAGGCCCTGAAGGGCTCCATGGAGATGTTGATCGAGGCATCCATGATCCACAACATGCCCACGGCGATCCACAGGCCCGGTGAATTGGGCATCAGGAACAGGGCAATGGAGGCCATGATGGCTCCCACCAGGAAGTAGGGCCTGCGCCGTCCCATCCGTCCCCAGGTATTATCGCTCATATAACCAATGATGGGCTGAATGATCAGCCCCGTAACGGGAGCAGCGATCCAGAGGATGGGGATCTGGTCAATCTCGGCACCCAGTGTCTGGAAAATGCGGCTTACATTTCCGTTCTGAAGGGCAAATCCAAACTGGATGCCCAGGAATCCGAAGCTCATGTTCCAGATCTGCCAGAAACTTAATCTTGGTTTCTTCATATTCTCTATTTTAATGAACTGGAACTGGTTTCAGGAGGGCACAAAAAAAACCCTGACCATCACAATCCAATGGTATCAGAGATTTAAAATTACAAACAGTTCTATCAGAATTGGAACAAGTTCCATTACAAAAGTATTAAAAAAGGAGCTGCAAAATCAAATTTTTGGAAGAAAAAATATGATGTAACCTGCTAATAATCAAAGAAACCCTTATTGCAAACGTTTGCGGAGCATGAAAAAAAAATGGGGGAAACCGTGATCAGTCCGATAAAAGTGGCCTGGTACTCCCCCGAATCACCAGTTCGGTGGGAATCACTTCGGTCACAGCAGGAAAATCCTCTTCCAGGGCATCGATCCGTTTGAGCAGCATCTCCATGGCCCTCTTTCCAAGCTCAAATCCATGCTGGCTAATGGTGGTAAGCGGAGGGTCTGTCACCGTAGCCACTAGCCCGTCGGTAAATCCGATCACCGAGACATCGTCCGGAATTCTGAAGCGCATCTGTTTCAGTACTTTTAATATACCTGTTGCAGTCAGGTCATTCACCGCAAAGATTGCATCGGGTGGATTATCCAGGCGCATGATCTTCGGCGTGATCTCCAGGGCCTCGTCATGGGTGTCGCATTTTACCATCAGTGTATCATCCGGCTCGATCCCGTGCTTCTCAAGGGCCGAAATATAACCCCTCTTCCGCTGGTAACCGATCCCCAGGGTCTGTGGTGCGCTGAAGTGGGCAATGCGCCTGCATCCTGTACGGATCAGGTACTCTACCGCATTGAACGCCCCGTTGAAATCATCCACCACCACCCTGTCAGCCTCAATCTCTTCTGCGGCCCGGTCAAAGAAAACCAGGGGTAATCCCTCATTCATCAACTCCTTCAGATGACCAAATTTTATGGATGTTTTCGAAACGGAGACCAATACACCATCGGCCTGAATAGAGGCAAGAGATTGCAAAATATCTACCTCCCGCTCATAGGATTCGTTGGATTGAAAGATCATTACATTGTAGCCTGCAGCCTGGGCCACCTCCTCGATCCCCGATATCACCGAAGAGAAAAAGTGGTGAACAATGGCCGGCACCACCAGGGCAATGGTGTTGCTCTTCCGGGACCGCAAGCTGAGCGCCACCGCGTTGGGTTTGTACTTCAGCTTTTCCACCAGCTTCCTAACCTGCTGCTTGGTAGCAGGACTGATGTCGGGATGGTCCTTCAGCGATCGGGAAACCGTAGAGGGTGAAACCCCCAGCTCCCTGGCAATGTCCTTTATGGTCACCTGGTTGCTTCGCATAACAATAGGGTGGTGTAAAGATAGCAAAATTTGAGCCCTGAACCGAAATTCCAATTTTGTATACAAGTCAAAAAACTGTGGGGAAATTTGAACATACCAGGCCAACTACTGTTATTGAACATACACGTTTCCACCCGGTTACAACCGTTTGTGCAACCGTTTGCGGAGATTTTAGGCCCTTTCGTGTGAAAAAACAGGCTCCCCTGCATGAAGATTCCCGTAATTAGCATCGCTTTAACGGACCAGACTACGCTACCACCCCCTACTAGTTTTATCAGACACTATCAGAGATCACACAGGGTGACGGGCAATAATTACTGGTTCAAAACTGACAACCTATGAAGGTATAAACTAAACCAAACTTTAAATCCATGAGACGTAAAATCTTTAAACACCGTTTGATTGTGTTTGTCCTGGCTTTTATGCTGCCCTTATCAGCATTTGCCCAGGAACGGACCATAAAC
This sequence comes from Bacteroidota bacterium, assembly GCA_039714775.1. Classification (GTDB taxonomy): domain Bacteria; phylum Bacteroidota; class Bacteroidia; order Bacteroidales. The sequence goes on along the minus strand of JBDLIQ010000010.1, from coordinate 46,589 downwards.
GGGAACATTACAGATGCTCAAACAGGTGAAACACTGATTGGTGTGACTGTCGTGATCGAGGGGACAACTACCGGGACAACTTCCGATGTTGAAGGTAACTTCAGCATTAATGCATTTGGAGGTCAAACCCTGGTTTTCTCCTATATTGGCTACAATACAGAATCTGTTGTTATCGACAACCAGACCATCATCAACCTTGCACTTACAGTAAGTACAGAATCGCTGGATGAGGTTATAGTAATCGGTTATGGTACAACCACCAAGGACGATGCCACAGGTTCTGTAGCTGTTGTTAACTCGGACGATTTCAATATCGGAGCCATTAGCTCGCCCCAGGAGCTGGTCAACGGTAAGATATCCGGGGTGAGAATCGTGAATGCCGGAGGCGCCCCGGGTGCCAAAAGCACCATCAGGATCCGCGGAGGATCATCCATGTCGGCCAGTAACGATCCACTGATTGTCATTGACGGGGTTCCCGTGGACAATGATGAATTGTCGGGGATGCGCAACTCCCTGAACACAGTAAATCCAGATGATATTGAAACCTTTACCGTATTGAAGGATGCTTCGGCCACTGCCATCTACGGATCCCGTGCATCCAACGGGGTGATCCTGATCACCACCAAAAAGGGCAAAGCAGGGAGCCCGCTGAGCGTAAGCTATAACGGGAATCTTTCCGCAGGGATCAGAACCAGCGGTGTGGAGTCTCTCTCAGCCGACGAATTCAGGACACTGATCCAGGAGCGGTACGAAGGACAGGACAACGTGCTGGATCTTCTGGGTGATGCCAGCACCGACTGGCAAAATGAGATTTACAGGACCGCCATCGGCCACGACCACAACCTGAGCGTTTCGGGAGCTGCAGGGGAGCTGCCCTACCGGGCCTCTGTAGGCTATACAGGCCAGGAGGGGATCCTGAAGACCTCGGAACTTCAGCGTGTCACCGGATCCATTAACCTCAATCCCAGCCTGCTGGATGATCATCTGAAGGTGAATGTGAGCCTGAAGGGGATGAATATCCACAACCGTTTTGGTGAAGAAGGATCCAGACCTTCCGCCTTTGAATTTGATCCTACCAAACCGGTAACTGATGACGATCCCATATTCGACAGGTATGGCGGATACTGGACCTGGATCAATATGGCAGATACCACCAGAAATACACTGGCAACCACCAATCCCGTAGCCCAGCTGGAGCAACGTGAAGACATCTCCACAGTAAACCGGGTGATCGGGAACGTTCAGCTGGATTATAAATTCCATTTCCTCCCCGACCTGAGGCTGAATGTGAATTTGGGAATGGACTACTCGAAGAGTGAAGGGGAGGTGAATGTCTCCGAGCAGGCTGCATTTATGGAAGACCTCTCCAGAGGAAATGGTGAAGCAAGGTATTACGACCAGCAGAAGAAGAACGAGCTGATCGATGTATACCTTAACTATACCAAGGATCTCGGGGATCACTCCATCGGCGCCATGGCCGGATACTCCTGGCAACATTTCTACCGCAACAATTCCGACAGCGCACTGAATGCCGCCGGAACTGTTGTGATCGATCCATGGAACAGCTTTCCTACCGAAAGCTACCTGGTCTCCTTCTTTGGAAGGCTGAACTACGCTTTCAAGGATAAGTACCTGCTCACTTTCACTCTCAGGAACGACCACACTTCCAGGTTCTCTCCTGAAACTCGTTCAGGTCTTTTCCCCTCGGCAGCTTTTGCATGGGACATCACTGATGAGGAGTTTATGAGCAATGTCGGGGTTGTATCCAACCTTAAGCTGAGACTGGGTTACGGGGTGACCGGGCAGCAGGCCATCACCGATGAGGATTATCCTTATCTGCCCAAGTATACACTCAGCCTGAACAATGCCGCCTACCAGTTCGGGACCGATTATATGCTTACATACCGTCCCGAAGGGTATGACGCCAATATTAAATGGGAGGAGACGGAAACCTACAACATCGGTTTGGATTATGGTTTTGCAAGGAACCGTATCCTCGGTTCACTGGAATTCTATTACCGGCAGACCAACGACCTGATCAACACCATCCCGGTCCCTGCAGGAAGCAACCTGACCAACGAGTTGCTGACCAACGTGGGTAACCTGATTAACCAGGGTGTTGAATTTGATATCACCGGGAAGGTGATCTCATCCTCCGACCTACTCTGGGAGCTTGGTTTCAATGCTTCCTATAACCGGAACGAGATCACCAAGCTGACCGCCACCGATGATCCCGACTACCCGGGTGTTTACGTCGGAGGGATCGCCGGAGGCGTTGGGAACAATGTACAGATCCATACGGTTGGATATCCTGTTCACTCATTCTATGTGTACGAGCAGGTTTACAACGAGGAGGGAATGCCCATCGAGGGGCTCTATGTGGACAGGAACGGTGACGGGCAGATCACCATCGACGACCGCAGGCAGTACCACGATAAAGATCCCGCTGTATATATGGGATTCTCTTCCAACCTGATGTACAAGAATTTCGATTTCAGGTTTGCAGGAAGGATAAACCTGGGCAACTATATATACAACAACGTGGATTCCAGAAGGGCCCTCTACAGCAACCTGTACGTTCCTTCCAATTACATGACCAATGTACCCACATTCATCTATAACTCAGGATTTACAAATCCACAGTACTGGTCCGATTACTATGTGAGGGATGCTTCATTCCTGCGCCTGGACAATATCTCTGTAGGATACACTTTCAATGATCTCATCGGTGATTCCGGGAACCTGAGGGTTTACGGATCGGTGCAGAATGTCTTTGTGGTAACCAATTATGACGGTGTGGATCCCGAGATCGAGAACGGGATCGATAATGACCTCTATCCCCGTCCGACCACCTTCATGCTGGGTGTAAGCCTGGACTTGTAATCCTTAAACTGAAAGAATCATGAAAATGAAACAATATATCAAATTGATTATCCCGGTACTCTTTACCGGTTTAATAGCGATGACATCCTGTTTGGGAGACCTTGATACAATCCCGCTGGATGAGGATGTGACCTCTGCCGCCACTGTTTATGATGATCCGGCAGTATACAAGCAGGTGCTTGCCAAGTGTTATGCGATCCTGGCAGTGAGTGGCCAGGAAGGACCCGCTGGAATGCCCGATATAACAGGGATTGACGAGGGATTCTCAAACTATGTGAGGCAGTACTGGAAAGCGCAGGAGCTGACCACCGACGAGGCCACCATCACCTGGGCCGACGGAACCATCCAGGACTACCATGAGCAGGACTGGAGTTCCGCCAGTGAGTTTGTCACTGCCACCTACAACAGGATCTTCTATATGATCTCCATCACCAATGAGCTGATCAGGGAGACCGCAGATGCCAAGCTTGATGAGCGGGGTGTAGCTTCCGATTTAAGGGAAGAGATTGCCTACTACAGGGCCGAGGCCCGGTTCCTCAGGGCCATGGCCTACTGGCACGCCATCGACCTGTTCGGCAACGTTCCCTTCGTGACCGAAGAGGATGCGCCGGGAGCTTTTTTCCCCAAGCAGATCGGCCGTGCCGACCTGTTCGACTACATCGAGTCCGAACTGCTGGAGATCGAGACCCTGCTGACCGACCCGAAGACCAACGAATACGGAAGGGTGGACAAAGCTGCGGCCTGGACCCTGATGACCAAGCTCTACCTCAATGCCGAGGTGTACATCGATGAAGCCAAATATACCGAAGCCCTCACCTATGCCAACAAGGTGATCAGTTCAGCCTATGCGCTGCACCCGGTATACGAGGAGCTATTCATGGCTGATAACCACAATGCCGACGGGATCATCTTCCCGGTTACCTTCGATGGGGTTCACACCCGCACCTGGGGAGGGATGACCTTCCTGATCCATGCAGCGGTCGGGGGCAATATGGTGGCAGCCGACTATGGAGTTGACGGAGGATGGAACGGACTGAGGATCACCAAAGAGGCTGTATCGAAGTTCCAGGATATTTCCGGTCTGAAAGGGGCCAGGGATGTGGCATCCCTGAAAAGTGCCAATGACTACCAGGTAATCTATGTTCCGGGCGGACACCAGGGATGGGATCCGGCCACCGCACCCACCCTCGCTTCGGTAAACAGCGACAGCATCTATGAGGGCTACATCTGGTTCGATGCCGGTACACCCTTCAAGTTCACTGCCGGTCCAAACTGGGACACCAACTGGGGCGACACTGGTGCCGATGGGACACTGGAGGCTGACGGAGACAATATTGTTGCAGTTGATGCCGGTTATTACAGGCTGGTCGTGAGCGGCAAAGATCTGACTTTCACCATGGAGGCCACCTCCTGGGGCGTGATCGGCGATGCCACCCCCGGCGGATGGGATGCCGATACCGACATGACCTATGATACAGCTACCGACAGCTGGAGTGTTGCAGTCATACTAACGGACAACAGCTTTAAATTCAGAGCCAACGACGACTGGGCTATCAATCTGGGCGATACCGGTCCGGACGATGTGCTGGAGTATGACGGGGATAACATTTCGGTAGCATCTGCCGGAAACTACCTGGTCACCCTCTACCTGGGAACCCCCGATTACACCTACACCATGGAGCCCTACAGCAGCGACTGGAGGAATTTTATCTTCTCCGACGGTCAGTCGCTGGAGATCGATGACAACTCCGATTTCCAGCAAGGATATGCATTCCCTAAATTCAGGAATGTGACTTCCCTCGGAGAGACAGGATCAGACCTGGCCTTCCCCGATACAGACTTCCCCATGTTCAGACTGGCTGACGTATACCTGATGTATGCCGAAGCGGTCCTCAGGGGCGGATCGGGCGGAGATGCCAACACTGCGCTGGGTTATGTGAACCAGATCAGGGAGAGGGCCTATGGCGATGCCACCGGCAACATTTCCCTGGACCTTCTCAACCTGGATTTCATCCTGGATGAACGGCTTCGTGAACTGATGTGGGAAGGGCACCGCAGGACCGACCTTGTAAGGTATGGAAAGTTCAGTGATACAGATTACCTGTGGGCCTGGAAAGGTGGAGTAAAGGAGGGTAGATCGGTCGACAGCAAGTACGACTTGTTCCCCATCCCCGCTTCAGATATAGGGGCCAATCCCAACCTGGACCAAAACCCGGGCTATTAATAACAATCCTAAAGTAAGAGCAATGAAACACAATATTATAAAAACAACCGCCCTGCTGGTCCTGGTCTCCCTTTTCGCATGTGAGAAGGTAGAAAAGGAGCCTGTTGCAGGACTGCTGGAATCACCGGCGATGCAAGAACCCGGAGCCGGTAGCGATTATATCCTTACAGAGGCCACCGCCGTGGATACCATGGCGACCTTTAAATGGTCCAAAGCCGATTACGGTTTCCAGGCCGCTACTACCTATATACTGGAGATGGATGTGGCAGGTAATAATTTCACGGCACCTGTTGTGCTGGGCACCACCACTGACCTGGCAGCTGCAGTTACGGTAGGCGATATGAACAACATCATGTCAAATGTACTGAGCCTTGGGCCTGATGTGGCACACGATATGGAGGTTCGGGTAATTTCTACCCTCCATGAGACCCTGGACACTGCCTATTCTGATGTCCTGGCTATATCTGTTACTCCCTACTACTTCGAAGTGGTCTATCCTGTTATTTATGTTCCGGGAAGTCACCAGGGATGGGATCCGGCCGGTGCGCCCAACCTGGCAGCCGGAAAGTTCGATGACAAATATGAGGGTTATGTCTGGTTTGCAGATGCCAATACCGAGTTCAAGTTTACCAAAGAGGGTAACTGGGACCTGAACTGGGGTGATGACAGTGCCGATGGTACCCTGGACCAGGACGGAGCCAATATATTAGCTGCTGAAGCAGGCTACTATAAGTTCAATGTGAACCTGGTACTATTCACCTATGAAATGATGAAGACTGACTGGGGACTCATTGGAGATGCCACACCTGATGGATGGGATTCCGACCAGGACATGACCTACGACGATGTAAACGGAGTCATGACCATCACACTTGACCTGGTGGAGGGTGAGATGAAGTTCAGGGCCAACGACGACTGGGCTCTGAATTACGGAAGCAATGATGCCAACGGTTTCCTGCAAAAGGACGGAGGAAATATTCCTGTAACAGCAGGGAACTATACCATTACCCTTGACCTGAGCAATGCACCGGTATATACCTATACCGTGGTCAAGAATTAATTGTAGTGTTTTTATGAAAAGAGCAGGTTGTAACGACCTGCTCTTTTTTTCTTCTTATCTTTCTAATGCAGTAGCATAATGCGGATTTCAATATTAAACAAGGCAATGATTGCCATGATGCTGCTCTCCTTTCCGGTTGCCTGCCCTGGGCAGGTGGACCGGGTGGAACCGCCGTTCTGGTGGACCGGGATGGTGAATCCGCGGTTGCAGCTGATGGTTCACGGAGAGCAGATAGCAGGCTCTGTGGCCCGTACGGATCACGAAGGGATCCAGGTGGTCGCAACCACATCCCTGGAGAGCTCCAATTATATCTTCATCGATCTGGAGCTGCTTCCGGGTGCTGAACCGGGCCGTTTCACCATCGATCTCATCCGTGAAAAAAAGCAGTTTGCTTCATTCGAATATGAGCTCAGGGCACGCGAAACAGGTTCTGCTGACAGAGAGGGATTTAACAATTCGGACGTGATCTATCTGGTCATGCCTGACCGCTGGGCCAATGGTGATCCCGGGAATGATGTGGTAACCGGTTTGAGAGAGCAGAGGCTTGACCGGACCGACAGACTGGCACGGCACGGGGGCGATCTGAAGGGGCTTGTAGACCACCTGGATTACATGGAAAAGATGGGTTTCTCTGCCCTCTGGCTTAACCCGGTCCTGATGAACGATATGGAGCGCTCCTCTTACCACGGCTATTCAACAACCGATTATTACATGGTGGACCCCCGGTTCGGATCCAACGAGGAGCTCAGGGAGTTGTCCCTACTGGCGCAGGAAAAAGGGATCAAGATGATCATGGATATGGTCTTTAATCACATTGGCTCCTTCCATCCATGGATGGAGGATCCGCCTGCTGCGGACTGGATCAACCACTACCCCGGGTTTGTACCCACCAATCATCGCCGGACGGTGAACCAGGATCCTTACGCATCTGAAACCGACAGGGAACGCATGGCCGACGGCTGGTTTGTAAGCACCATGCCCGATCTGAACCAGGACAATTCATTTCTCTCCACCTACCTTATCCAGAACAGCATCTGGTGGATCGAATTCGGTGTACTGGCCGGGATCCGCATGGATACCTATCCCTATCCTGAAAAGGAGATGATGGCTGAGTGGTGCAGCAGGGTGCTGGACGAATATCCTGACTTTAACATCGTGGGAGAGGAGTGGAGCACCAATCCCGGACTGGTGAGTTACTGGCAGCGGGGTAAGATAAACAGAGACGGTTACCGGGGAAACGTTCCCAGCCTGATGGATTTTCCCCTTCAGTCGGCATTGGGGGAGAGCCTGTTGAAGAAGGATGACTGGGATTCGGGATGGCTCACCCTGTATGAGACCCTGGCCAGTGATTATGAATATCCCGATCCCTACAACCTGGTGGTCTTCCCTGACAACCACGACATGAGCCGGTTCTACATGCAGGTGGGAATGGATGATGAACTCTACAGGCTGGGGATCACCTACATCCTCACCACCCGGGGCATTCCCCAGATCTTCTACGGTTCGGAGATCCTTATGACCCATACCGAAAGCGACCACCACGGCGACATCCGAAAGGATTTCCCCGGAGGATGGGAGGGCGACCCGGTAAACGCTTTCACAGGAGAGGGACTCTCTGAGGAAGCGCAGCAAATGCAACAGTTTTTCATGAAACTGCTGAACTGGCGCAGGGAGAATCAGGTGATCCATACCGGGAAACTGATCCATTATGCTCCCGAAAAAGGAACTTACGTCTATGGACGCTACAACCGGGAGAAAACCGTGATGGTGATCCTGAATAAAAACGCAAAAACGGAATCTGTCTCAATCGAAAGATTTGCTGAACTGACCGGCAACCATACATACGGGATCGATGTGATCACCGGCGAGAGGGTGGTGCTGGACGGGGAGGTAACGGTTCCTGCCAAAACCGGGTATATCCTGGAACTGCATTAAAACTGAACACCCATGAAAAGAGCAGCTGCATCCATGTTACTGGCCCTCGTCCTGATCACGATTGCGAGAACACAGATCATCACCGCCGACCCGGCATTTCCCACAGACAGTCAGCCGGTCACCATCTATTTCGACGCCACCAAAGGAACTCAGGGATTAATTGATTATCCAGGCGATGTGTATGCACATACCGGGGTGCTAACAGATAAAAGCAGTGGGGGAGGCGACTGGAAATATGTGAAGACCAACTGGGGAGAGAATACCCCGGAAACCAAACTTACCCGTGAGTCGGCCAACCTCTACTCCCTGCAGATCACCCCGTCGATCCGTGAATACTACGGGGTTCCGGGAGGGGAAAGCATCACCCATCTGACCTTCGTATTCAGGAGCGAGGATTCCAGCAAGGAGGGAAAAGGTGACGGTGCCACAGATATTTTTTATGAGGTTTACGAGGAGGGTTTACAGGTAACCATCACCTATCCGGAAAGGGGGATGCTGGTCCTGAATCTTAACGAGGTGGTGGATTTTGAAGCCGTGGCCACACTGGCAGACACCATGGCCATTTACATCAACGGGGAGCACCGAAAGAGCCGGGGAGGGGTGGATGTCATCACCGATACCCTGCCAACGGAAGCCTATGGAGAGTTCGAGGTGGTGGTCTGGGCTGCCAACCAGGAGGATGAAGCCCGGGATACAATGCATTACATTGTCCGGTCAGAGCCGGTGATTGAAGAGGTACCCGACGGGATCATGGACGGAATCAACTACCTCTCCGAAACCGTTGTGATCCTGTCGTTATACGCCCCCGGCAAGGAGTATGTCTATGTGGTGGGCGACTTTTCCGGCTGGGCACCAAGGGAGAACTTTTACATGAAAAAGAGTGCCGACGGTACCCGTTTTTGGCTTCAGATCGACGGGCTTAGTCCCGGTGTTGAATATGCATATCAGTACTTTATTGACGGAGAATTGCTGCTGGCCGATCCTTATACGGAAAAGGTCCTTGATCCCGGAAATGACGGAGGGATCAGCGAAACGACCTATCCCAACCTGAAAGAGTACCCCCATGGGCAAACCATCGGAATAGCTTCTGTACTGCAGACCGGTCAGCAGGATTACAGCTGGGAAAACACCAGTTTTACCCCTCCGGAAAAAAGTAAGCTTGTCATTTATGAGATGCTGCTCAGGGATTTCCTGGTGGCACATGACTGGACAACCCTTACTGATACCCTGGACTATTTCTCCAACCTGGGGGTGAACGCCATTGAGCTCCTGCCTTTCAATGAATTTGAGGGGAATGAGAGCTGGGGCTACAATCCCTCCTTCTACTTTGCCCCGGATAAGTATTACGGACCCAAGGAGGAGCTCCAGGTGTTTATTGACAGCTGTCATGGAAGGGGGATCGCTGTGATCATGGACATGGTGCTCAACCATTCCTACAGCCAATCGCCCTTTGTGCAGCTCTATTTCGATCCCTCCACCTACAAGGTCACTGCAGAAAACCCATGGTACAATGTGGAATCACCCAACAGCGCCTACAGCTGGGGATATGACTTCGACCATGAGAGCCAGGCCACCAAAGAGCTGGTGGACCGGGTCAATACACACTGGCTCAGTGAGTATGCACTGGATGGCTTCAGGTTCGACTTCACAAAAGGGTTTACAAATACACCGGGCGATGGAGGTGCTTATGATGCAGCAAGGATCGCCATTTTGAAACGAATGGCTGACGAGATCTGGAAGGTAAAGTCTGATGCCTGGGTGATCCTGGAGCATTTCAGTGACAACTCGGAGGAGCGGGATCTGGCCAACTACGGCATGATGATCTGGGGCAATACCAACCACAATTACGGGGAGGGGGTCATGGGTTACAATGAGAACGGGAAATCCAATTTCAGCTGGATCTCTTACAAGAACCGGGGTTGGAACGATCCACACCTGGTGGGATACATGGAGAGTCACGACGAGGAGCGGCTCATGTACAAGATGCTCACCTACGGGAAGGTGGGTGAAAACTACTCCACCCAGGATCCCAATACGGCACTGGAGCGGATGAAACTGGCCGGGGCCTTCTTTTTCACTATCCCCGGACCCAAGATGGTGTGGCAGTTTGGGGAGCTGGGGTATGACTACAGCATTGATTACGACTGCCGGGTTTGCAATAAGCCGATCCGGTGGGATTATTACGATGTATGGAAACGCAACAAGCTCTACCAGGTCTGGTCGTCGCTGATCAGGCTGAAGACAAACGAACAGGCATTCAGCTCTACAGATTTTACACTCAATGTGACAGGGGCCGCCAAAAGGATATCCATCAACCACGAGGATATGGATGTGAGGATCATCGGGAATTTCGATGTGGTGGAACAATCCATGGATCCCTCCTTCAGCAAAGCCGGATGGTGGTACGATTACTTTGGGAGGGATAGCAGTGATGTGGCCAATCTGAATGAACCCATTCTTCTGCAACCCGGCGAATTTCGCATCTACACAACCAAAAGATTGGGCGATCCTGGTATAGCGGACGGGATTCAGAAGCTCCGACAGGTGGGGAACGGTTTCAGAACCTACCCCAACCCGGTAAGGGATATGCTCTACATGGATCCTGTGAACCAGGAGGCTAGGATAAGGGTATTTAACATCAGCGGTAAACTGGTCATGGAAGATGATCTGCCAGTGGGTCATTCAAGCCTGGATCTTTCGACCCTGCCCGATGGGATCTTTATCATTACCCGGCTAGCCTGGGGAAGGGCACCGCAATTTGCAAAGATCGTTAAGGTTTCACCCTGACCCTGACGTAATACTCTTTTTTTCTGTGCCCTTGCATATTACCGGCCACTCGTCTATCTTTGTGCCGCCAATAAGAATCGCTGCAAAAAGGAGTACCGGATGAGTAAGAAATTCCCTGAATATAAGAAGTTTGACCTGTCGGAGATCAACAAGGAGATCAACGCACTCTGGAAGGAGCACCAGATCTTTGAACAATCGGTCACCACACGGGAAGGAAAACCCACTTTTGTCTTTAACGAAGGCCCTCCCTCGGCAAACGGTGTTCCCGGGATCCATCATGTGATGGCCCGCACCATCAAGGACATCTTCTGCAGGTACAAGACCCAGCAGGGATTCCAGGTGAAGCGCAAGGCGGGCTGGGATACCCATGGTCTGCCGGTGGAGCTGGCGGTCGAAAGCAGCAAGAAGATCACCAAGGAGGACATCGGGAGCAAGATCTCCATTGCCGAATTCAATGCGGCATGCCGGAAAGATGTGATGAAATATACCGACATCTGGGAGGATCTCACCCACCAGATGGGTTACTGGATCAACATGGACGATCCCTACATCACCTACGACAACAAGTACATCGAGAGTGTCTGGTACCTGCTGAAGGAGTTGTATAAAAAGAGGCTGCTCTACAAGGGGTACTCCATCCAGCCTTACTCTCCCGCTGCAGGCTCGGGACTCAGCACCCATGAACTGAACCAACCCGGATGTTACCGCGATGTGAAGGATACCACCGCTGTGGCACAATTCAAGGTGGTCAGGGATGAAAAATCTGCTCCCGTTTTTGAAGCCACCGATACCGATGTCTATATTCTGGCGTGGACCACCACCCCGTGGACCCTTCCCTCCAACACCGCCCTGGCTGTAGGTGCAGGAATCGAATACTCGCTGGTACGAACATTTAACCCCTATACCGGACAACCCGTCTCGGTTGTGGTGGCCAGTGAACTGATGGGCCGCTATTTTCCTGAAGAGGACTGGGAGCTGCCCCTTGAGGAGTATGAGCCGGGGAACAAGCATGTGCCCTACCGGATCGTGAAAACATGTACCGGAAAATCGCTGGAGGGGATCGCCTATGAGCAGCTGCTCGACTGGGTCGACCCTGGTGAAAAAGCATTCAGGGTGGTGACGGGCGACTTTGTTACCACCGAGGAGGGAACCGGGGTGGTCCATACGGCTCCCACCTTTGGTGCGGACGACTACCGTGTGGCCCTGGCCAATGACATTGCCCCCCTGACCATTATCGACAGGGAGGGAAACATCCAGCCGCTGGTGGACCGGAAAGGACGGTTCTTCCGGGTGAAGGATATGGACCCCGGATTTGTGAAAGAGCGGGTCAACCTGGAGAGATACAGCGGCTTCGAAGGCAAGTATGTTAAAAATGAGTATGACGATACCAAAGCTGAGAAGGACCCCACCATCGATGTCGATATCGTTATATACCTGAAGAAAAACAACAAAGCGTTCCGTGCCGAAAAGCATGTGCACAATTACCCCCACTGCTGGCGGACCGACAAGCCGGTGCTTTACTATCCGTTAGATTCCTGGTTCGTGCGAACCACCGCCATGAAGGAGCGGATGATCGAGCTCAACGACACCATCAACTGGAAACCTGCATCCACCGGGACCGGCAGGTTTGGCAAGTGGTTGGAGAACCTGGTGGACTGGAACCTCTCCCGCTCACGTTTCTGGGGCACCCCGCTGCCAATCTGGGTTACAGAGGACAAAAAAGAGGAGGTGTGCATCGGTTCCGTGGCAGAATTGAAAAGCGAAATTGAGAAATCGGTGACTGCCGGTTTTATGGAGCGCAATGCCCTGGAGGGGTTTGTGGAAGGCGATTTTTCAAAGGAGAACTACGACCTTTTCGATCTGCACCGTCCCTTTGTGGATGAGATTGTCCTGGTAAGCGAAACAGGCCAGAAGATGTACCGCGAGCCGGTCCTTATCGATGTCTGGTTCGATTCGGGTGCAATGCCCTATGCACAGTACCACTATCCATTCGAAAACAAGAAGGATTTTGATCAGCTCTATCCGGCCGATTTCATCGCCGAAGGGGTCGACCAGACCCGGGGCTGGTTCTTCACCCTGCACGCCATCGCCACCATGCTCTTTGACTCGGTATCGTTTAAGAATATCATCTCCAACGGACTGGTGCTGGACAGGAACGGGAACAAGATGTCGAAACGACTTGGAAACGCTGTGGATCCCTTTACCACGATCGAAAAACATGGCTCCGATCCTGTTCGGTGGTACATGATCTCCAATGCGCAGCCCTGGGACAACCTGAAATTTGATGCTTCGGGAATAGACGAGGTAAAGAGAAAATTCTTTGGCACACTCTACAACACCTATTCATTTTTTGCCCTCTATGCCAACGTGGATGGATTTACATACGGGGCCGGAGAGGTGCCGGTGGAGCAGCGACCCGAGATTGACCGGTGGATCATCTCCCTGCTGAACTCGCTGGTCAGGGAGGTGAAGGAGCAGTATGAAAACTACGAGCCCACCAGGGCCGCCAGGCTGATCCAGGATTTTGTGACCGAGAACCTGAGCAACTGGTATGTCCGCCTGAACCGGAAACGGTACTGGGGTGGTGCATTTGACACCGACAAGCGGGCAGCCTACCAAACCCTCTATACATGCCTGGAGACCGTGGCAAGGCTGGCTGCCCCCATCGCCCCTTTTTACATGGACAAGCTCTTTAATGACCTGAACAATGTGACCGGGCGATACACGGATGAATCGGTCCACCTGACCACCTTCCCCGGCTTCGACCCGGCACTGATCGACGTGGATCTTGAAGCACGCATGGAGGTGGCCCAGAAACTATCTTCCATGATCCTCGGGCTAAGGCGCCGGGTGAATATCAAGGTGCGTCAGCCGCTTAACAAACTGATGATCCCTGTTTCAGACCAGACGCTGCAGGAGCAGGTGGAGCAGGTGAAAACCCTGGTACTGAACGAGGTCAACGTGAAGGAGATCGAATACATCACCGATACCGCAGGAATCCTGGTTAAACGGATCAAACCCAATTTCAAGACCCTGGGTCCCCGTTGGGGTAAACTGATGAAGGAGATCGGGAAGCTCATCACCAGCATGGATCAGGAGCAGATCGCTGCCTTTGAAAAAACCGGGTCACATCTGATCACTGCCGGCAAAGAGGAGATCACCCTTAGCCTTAATGATGTGGAGATTGTTTCAGAGGATATTCCCGGCTGGCTGGTGGCCAATGAAGGGTCCATCACCGTTGCGCTGGATATTCACATTTCGGAGGAGTTGCGCCAGGAGGGTGTGGCCAGGGAGCTGATCAACCGCATACAGAACATCCGAAAGGAGAGTGGTTTCGATGTGACCGATAAGATCAAAGTGGTTATTGAAAAACATGAACTAATCAATGAGGCCATTTCGTCTTATGGGAAATACATTGGTTCACAGACACTTGCTAAAAGTGTGACCCTGACCGACACCCTTGAAAACAACAAGAGCAGGCGCATTGATATTGATGAGGATGTTTTCATTAATATCAGGGTTACCAGGGTGTAACCCGCCCGGTAAATATTCGTATAATTTATTGTATATTTGGCAAAATTAAAGACCACCTATCATGGCTGACAAGAACAAATATTCGGAGGAAGAGTTGCAGGAATTCAAGGAGCTTATTCAGCAGAAGCTTGATCAGGCAAGGGAAGATTACGAGTTGTTAAAATCGGCCATCACCCAGAGCGAAAGCAACGATACACAGGATACCTCCCCCACATTCAAGGTACTTGAAGAGGGAGCTGCCACCCTATCCAAAGAGGAGGCGGGCAGGCTTGCCCAACGGCAGCATAAATTTATTCAGCACCTCCAGGCTGCAATGGTACGAATCGAGAACAAAACGTACGGGATTTGCAGGGAGACCGGCAAGCTCATTTCCAAAGAGCGCCTGCGCGCAGTTCCGCACGCCACGCTCTGTATTGAAGCAAAATCGAGGCAGTAAGCAGGACCGGGTTGCCATTCGGACAACCCTTCCCAAAAGAAAATTACAGATTATGTCCATTACCAGGAAGTCCATACTTATTATCCTGCTGATACTGCTTGCCGACCAGACCCTGAAATTCCTGGTCAAGACCAACATGACCCTTTACCAGCAGATCCCTTTTCTCTGGAACTGGGGAATCCTCCATTTTGTAGAGAACAACGGGATGGCTTTCGGCCTCAGCCTTCCGGGCAGCTGGGGAAAGGTGCTGCTTACCTCTTTCCGTATCCTGGCAGTGATCGGGATCGGATTTTACCTGAGGAAGCTTATCCTGCTGAAGGCCCATACGGGCCTGATCATCACCCTCTCCATGGTGATGGCTGGTGCACTGGGTAACATCATCGATTCTGTCTTTTACGGACTGATCTTCAATAGCAGCAGTCCCATAGAGGCGGCCACCCTCTTTCCCGACGAAGGCGGTTATGCCTCCCTGTTCCATGGCAAAGTGGTGGATATGTTCTATTTTCCGATTATCAAGGGCAACTACCCGGATTGGTTCAGGGGGGGATCTTCATACCTCTTCTTCAGACCTGTATTCAACATTGCCGATGCCAGTATCTCGGTGGCAGTGGCCATCATCCTCTTTAACCAGAAGCGGTTTTTCAAGCATGTAACCGCTGTATAGGTACTACCTATTCCTATCTCTTTTCTGCCTCAAAAGCCTCACAGCTGGTAATTGCAATGTTTTTTCCACCTGCTTTTAACAGCCCCTTATTGATGCGCTCAAGTGAATCATTGAGCAGCTCATCCACCTCCTTCTCCATGGCCCTTACCCTCTTTTCAAGCAGATTCATCCGGTCGTTCTGCACCTGGGTGGGTCTGCCCATATAGAAAGCGATGGTACCATACAGAAACCCGAGATCCTCTCTGAGCCTGGTATCACCCCTGAGATCTCCGTACTTGGTAACCAGCAGGCGCTCCCTGATCTCTTCCAAAGAGGTTTCTAATACAACAGCCTTTCTCTTTACCGAAGAGGATATCCCTGACTGTGCAGCTACATCTGCCAGCCCTTTTCTGACATCATTGATCTTGCGATCCAGATAAGCCAGCTCCTCCATCAGATCAAATCCCTTCTGCTGAAGCGTGTGTCTGGCGGCTCTATCCTCCTCACTGTAGGGTTCGTCAGGATTGTCATATACCGTAATGATTGTCTTATACACCTCATCACCCTTGGTTACCTTCACCTTGTAATCTCCTGCGGGATACCTCATACCTCCGCCCATCATTGCAATCTGCATCTGGAAAGGCACAGCCTCGGAGATGGGAGCCCGGGGTGGTTTCTGAACAGGTGTCCAGTAAACCTGGTTTACCCCTTTTCGGGTGACCAGCGGAAGTTCGGTAAGGAGTCTGTCATCCATATCAAATATCTCAAGGGTCATTTTCCCTATAAGGTGTCGCTTCTTCATGTAAAAAGTGATCGGTATGGCTGAATTTGGATTTCTTCCGGTAAACTCATCATCCAATGAAGGCCAGTCAGATCCGGCAACAACCATAGGGACAGGGGCCCTTTGTTCCAGGAAAACAAAATCTGATGTAAGCACCTCCTCTGTAAGCTGTCGCAATGGAGAGATATCATCAATGATGTAAACTCCCCTTCCGTGTGTACCTAATACCAGGTCGTGTTCGCGGGGATGAATAACCATGTCCATGACCGATACATTGGGCAGTTCATTTTTAAACTGAGCCCACTGCTCACCCCCGTCGATTGAGATATACAGGCCGAACTCTGTCCCCAGGAAAAGCAGATCAGGATTTACAAGGTCCTCCACGATCTTGTAACAGTGTGATTTTATCTCTTCACTGGCAAGGGACTTCCAGGTAGCTCCATAATCGGTTGTTTTATACAGGTAAGGTGTTATGTCATCGTTGCGGTGTCCGTCGAATGTAACATAGGCCGTTCCTTTGTCAAAACGACCCGGATAGAGACTCGAACACCATGTATTCCCCGGAAGGTCAGGAATATTGGAAACAGTATTCGTCCAGGTTGATCCCCCGTCCCTGGTAACCTGCAGGTTCCCGTCATCGGTCCCCACCCAGATCAGGTTTTCATCCAGGACCGATTCTGCGATGCAGAAGATGGTGGTATGATTCTCGGCTGTGGAGTTGTCTACCGTTAATCCACCTGATTCATCCTGTTGTTGCTTATCCGGGTCATTGGTGGTCAGGTCCGGAGAAATCCGGTTCCATGAATTGCCCTGATCAGTTGATTTGAAGAGGTACTGGGCACCCACATATACTGCGTTGCTTGTCGGACTCATGCTAATTGCAGCATCCCAGTTGAACCGAAGTTTTCCAGACCCTTCGGTCTCCATAGGTGCAATAAGCCTTATGCTCTGATAACGTTTGTCGGTCTGTCCGAACAGACCACCCTGCATCTGCCAGTAGACAATATTATGATCATCCCTGTCTGTATGCACCGAAAAACCATCACCAATTCCGAATCCCTGCCAATCGTGATTATTAATGCCTCCGTAGGAGCGGGAGGGGCCCGCCCAGGAACCATTGTCCTGCAATCCCCCGTAAACATTATAAGGCTTTTCCATGTCCACACTCACCTTATAAAACTGAGCCACAGGCAGGTTGCGAAGATGCCTCCAGGAAGATCCATAATCGTTGCTTACATATACCCCACCATCTGTGGCCGCATACATGTAGCTGTTATCCTTTTCGGATATCCAGAGGTCATGAACATCGGCATGAATGTTTCCTCCGGCAAAGGAGGTATTCCTGAATCTCCTTCCGCCATCCTCCGATACATGCAGGGAAGTACTTGGTTTGTAAACCACACTGGTATCGACCGGATCGGGGATGACCAGGCAAAAGTAAAAAGGCCTTTCTGCTATGTCGGGTGTTTTATTGAGCACCTCCCAGCTCTCTCCTCTGTCTTTTGATCCATAAAGGGCTGTCGTTTCCGATTCGATGATGGAGAACAGCGTTTCGGGATCTGCGGGGGAAATCCGGACAGCTACACGTCCTTTCTCACCTGCCGGTAAATCTCTTTTTAGCTCCTCCCAGGTGGTGCCACCGTCGGTCGATTTATAGAGACCGGAGCCGCTACCCCCAGAGTAAAAATCCCACGCAGTTCTGCGAAAGGTCCACATTCCGGCGTAAAGGATCTCCGGATTTTCCGGGTCCATATCAAAATCGGAACAGCCGGTATTCTCATCCACATAAAGGATTTTGTTCCAGGTTTTACCGCCGTCATCGGTCTTAAACAGACCTCTCTCTTCATTGGATCCCCAGAGATGCCCCAATGCTGCCACATAGACAATCTCCGGATTTTCGGGGTGAATAAGGATTCTGGAAACTCTTTCGGTATTCTCCAGGCCCATGAGTTTCCATTTTGCCCCTCCATCAGTCGATTTGTAAACTCCGGTCCCGATGGAAACAGAGTTCCGGGTCCAGGATTCTCCGGTTCCCACCCATACCGTATCGGGTCTTTGCTGGTCAATGGCGACAGCCCCGATAGACTGTGTATGTTTATCAAATACCGGCTTCACAATAACCCCGCCATTTGTGCTCTTCCATACTCCCCCGCTGGCGGTTCCAATATAGATCTGCCGTGGATCGCTCTGCAGGGCATCGATGCAGGTAACCCGCCCACTCATCAAAGCAGGTCCCAGGTGCCTGGCCTGGATCCTTCCAAAGGTGCTTGACTTAACACCGGTTCTACTCTGAGCCTGCAGGCAACCTCCAGAAGCTATAATAAAACAGAGGACAACCGAAAAAATCTTCAGTTTATTCATCCTCATTTACTTACAGGTTTGGAGAATAGGGTATCATCCGGTTCTGTATTGGTTTTCACCTCCTCCATCAAGATTGTCATAACTGTCTGGCCTCCCTGTTTTTGCTCAGTGGTAAATGGCATAATGTAACCTTCAACATCCTGGTAATTGCTAAACAACACCTCTGTTTCAACTTCTGAACCATTTATGATTGTTTTGGATTTCATTCTAAATATCAGATAACTCTCCTGTTCCAGATAGTAATAATCGATATTTCCATTCTTTTTAGTCAGCTTCAGTACAAATGCCTCTGTACCATCTATCTCTTCTGTTCCTTCCAGTTCAAGCTGGTGTCCCTTCTCCTTGTATTTCCAGAGCTGACCGTCCATATCGGCCGATTCTATCAGTCCATCAGCTTCAGGACCTGTAATATCTACAGGATCCGCTGATCCGGACATGGGATTGATCACCCATACGGTTTCACCGTCAAAAGCCTGAATGATCTCCGCACCCTGAACATTAATGATCAATTTGAGCATACCGGGTCTCTTATTAATCATTGTAAATGGAAACTCCATACCCATCTGCGCAGCTTTCCCGGTAGCCAGCATACTCTCTATATCCAGGAGATTCTCCTGCCCGATGGTTTCAAAGTGGTTCTCCAGAATCTCATCTAAATCCTGTGCGTAGGTAAACGACATGGCCATCATAGCCATTAAGAATGTTAGGAAGATACTTTTTTTCATAATGCTTTGATTAATATGATTGTGTTTGTAATAAATATAGGTATTTTATCTCATATCTATTAAGTTTTTAGGTTATCCGGGATATTCCCTATACTGGATTGAATTTCACAAAGATTTTGTAAGTTGCGCCACCAAAAAACAGAAAACCATGCGAACACTGATCATACCTGTCCTGCTACTCGGAACCCTGGCGTGTACCACAACCCGGAATCCGGAGTCGGCACCTCCCGAAAAACCTCAGAATATCATCTTCCTGATCGGAGATGGAATGGGACTATCGGCGGTCTCCGCATCCCTCTATGATGGAGATGAGACCTTTGTCTATGACCTGTTTAGTTACGTAGGGCTCAGCAAGACCCACTCCACCTCACATAAAGTGACCGATTCGGCGGCCAGTGGAACAGCCATGGCTACCGGACAGAAGACTTGCAATGGTGTGATTGGCGTGGACACCCTGAAGAGACCCATTCCCAATATTACCGAGGTGATCTCACCCTTTGGATGGAGCACCGGGTTGGTGGCCACCTCCACCATCACCCATGCCACCCCTGCCTCCTTTTATGCCCATGTGGAATCCCGACGCATGGAGGAGGAGATCGCCCTGCAGCTGATCGACTCGGAGATAGACTTCTTTGCCGGCGGGGGCCTCGAACGTTTTTACGGTCGCAACGATACCCTGAAGCTGCTTGAAGCTGCAGCTGAGAATGGATTTACTGTAGATACTTCCGGGTTAAAGGAGCCGGGGTCGCTGGAGAGAGGTAAGAAATATGGTTTCCTGCTGGCCGGTGGAGCCATGCCTCCTGTTGCCAGGGGAGGACGCGACTTTCTGCCAGAAGCTACCACACTGGCCATTGAGCAACTCTCTAAAGATAAAAAGCGCTTCTTCCTGATGGTGGAGGGTTCACAGATCGACTGGGCGGCCCATGACAACAATACGGAATACCTTCAGGAGGAGCTACATGATTTTGAAAAAGCGATCGCTGTAGCAATGGATTTTGCCGAGCGTGACGGAAACACCCTGGTGCTGGTCACATCCGACCATGAAACGGGGGGGGTTACCCTCTCGGCCGAGTATGATGACAGCGAGGGGCATAGTAAAACCAGTGAAGTCAGCATCACCTATGCCACCAGGGGCCACTCAGCCACCATGGTCCCGGTCTTTGCCTACGGGCCGGGTGCAGAGGAATTTGCTGGTGTTTATGAGAACAGCGCGATCTTTCATAAGATGGTACAGCTGGTTACAGGTAAAAAGCAACAAGAATAGGGCTATCTTTTACCGCCTGACGATTCCGTAAAAGAGGACACGGATCAGGTCATCGAGCAGCTCACCCCGGTCGGTCTTATGGTCATCGCTGAGCAGCAGGGGCAGCTCCAGCCCCTTCATCATGGTGGCAATGGCAATGGCCCCGATCTTGGAGCTGCTGATCTGAAAAGAACCATCATCCAGCCCCTCCTCCAGGATTCCGCGCACAATTTGCAGTTCATCCCGGTCAAATTTTTTCCTGATCTCCAGGATAAAATCGAGGTGCGAAAGAGACTCTTCATTCAGGGCAGCATAGAAATTCCCCAGGGTACGGACATGGCGCAGGCGGAAAAGGATATAGGCTTTGAGTTTGTCAATGGGAGGATCACCGGTAAGGATGGTTCTGTCGAGTCGCTCCTTCAGTTCGCTTGCCTCTTTCTCCACAACAGCCCTGAAAATATCCTCCTTGCTGGGAAAATAGTAGTAGATTGAACTCTTTCCCTTGCGGCTTTCCGTGGCAATCTCCTCCATGGTGGTTTTCCTGAAACCATACCTCAGAAAGATCTTGCGGGCCACATCAACGATCTGAGCCCTTACTTCAGCTTTAACAACAACCATCTGGATTTGAATTTCTAAGCCACCCTAAATTAGTGAGTTATTAAGCTTTAGGCAACTTTTTCTTCGAAAAACTACTTATCTGGTTCGAAATCCACAAACCTGTAGTCAAGCTGCCTTCTGGAGAGGTTGGCACTGACCACCTCTATTTTCACCGGATCACCAATCTCGAACTGACGGCCCGAATGGCGCCCGACGATCTTGTACTCCTCTTCATCGAACTCATAGAAATCGTCTTCAATGCCTTTGATGGAGACCATTCCTTCACACTTGTTCTCGACAATCTCCACATAGATACCCCACTCGGTAAGTCCCGATACCACCCCGTCAAACTCTTTGCCCACCTTGTCCTGCATAAACTCCACCTGTTTGTATTTTGTCGAAGCGCGTTCAGCTTCCACTGCACGGCGCTCCATCTCGGAGGCATGCATGCAGCGTTTTTCATATTTTTCCGCATTTTTCGACTCCCCCTGATCCAGGTAGTGGGCCAGCAAACGGTGTACCATCATATCGGGATACCTTCGGATGGGCGATGTAAAATGGGAGTAGTCGCGAAAGGCCAGCCCGTAATGGCCGATGTTATTGACCGAATAGCGGGCCTTGGCCATGGAGCGAAGCGCCATCATCTCCACCACATTCTGCTCTTTGGTTCCCTGTACCTGGTCCAGCAGTTTGTTCAGGGAGGTGGAGAGTCTGCGACCCGATTGCTGCGGATTCATGGTGTGGCCAAACTTGGTGATAAACCGTGTGAACGACTCCATCTTCTCCGGGTCGGGCACATCGTGGATTCGGTATACGAAGGTCTTTCCCTCCACCTTTTTCTTTCGGTTTCCGGCTCCTGCCTGTTGGGGTTCTGCCTCTTTCGCATACTTTCCCCCCCGGCTGGCATAGGCGGCCACATGTTTGTTGGCCAGTAGCATGAACTCCTCGATGAGCCAGTTGGCCTCCTTCTGTACCTTAAAATAGACTCCTGTGGGTGTTCCATCCTCTTCCAGGTGAAATTTGACCTCTTCCCGTTCAAAATTGACGGATCCGTTTTTATACCTTTTCTCTTTCAAAATTTTAGAGATTTCATAGAGGGTGAGTATCTCCGCCTTCATATCCCCTTCTCCGTTCTCTATAACCAGCTGCGCCTCTTCATAGCTGAACCTTCTGTCGGAGTGAATAACACTCCTCCCAAACCACTCATCAAGCACCTCTCCCGCATCATTCATGGTAAAAACCGCCGAGAAGGTGAGTTTGTCCTCCCTGGGCCTCAGGGAGCACACCCCGTTGGAGAGTTTTTCGGGCAGCATGGGTACCACCCTGTCTACCAGGTAAACAGAGGTGGCCCGCTCATAGGCCTCACTCTCCAGGATGGTTTTGGGCCGTACATAATGGGATACATCTGCAATGTGAATACCCACCTCCCACAACCCGCCATCCAGGGGGCGGAGAGAGAGTGCATCATCAAAATCCTTGGCATCGGCCGGATCGATGGTAAATGTAGGGGTCTTCCTGAAATCCCTTCGTTTTTTGATCTCTTCGGCCGGTATCGTGTCGGGGATATTTTCGGCAGCGGCCTCCACCTCGGCTGAAAATTTAATGGGCAGGTCAAACTCTGCCAGGATGGAGTGCATCTCTGTATCGTTCTCGCCCGGATAACCCAGGATATCCACAATCTCGCCGAAAGGATTTTTCACCTTTTCCGGCCAGTCAATAATCTTTGCTATGGCCTTCTGCCCGTGCTCAACACCTCCAAGTTTCCCCTTCGGAATAAAGATATCAAAGGGCATCTTCCTGCTGTCGGGAAGCAGGAATGCATACTCCCTTGAGACCTCCACCGTACCCACAAAGGTCTCCCTGGCCCGTTCCAGGATCTCCATCACCTCCCCTTCGATGCGGCTGCTGTTCTTTCTTTTTGGATAGACAATCACCTTCACCAGGTCCTTGTCCAGAGCCGTTTTCAGGTTATTGCGGGCGATAAAAACATCATCGGCTTCATTTTCTGTGACCAGAAAAGCATATCCGTGTTGGGTCATATCCAGCGTACCCGTTCTGTAGCCGGCCCGGCTCAGCAGACGGTAACGGCCCGGATCCACCTCTTCAAGCTGTTTGCTTTGGACCAGCTCATCAAGGGTCCTGCTGATCACCGACCGCCTCTGTTTATCACTGATAAACAGCTGGGAGGAGACCTGCTTAAAATTCAATATTTTTTTTGGTGTTCGTCCGAATACACCCATGATCAGCATGGTGGCCTCCTCCTTTGTAAATTTGGCTCTCCTGTTTTGCCTCCCTTTCTGGTTGTGCTTCTGGTTGCGCTTGCCCATAATATTTCAATTTCTGGTAATAGTTTAAAAATAACTAATTTTGTCCCACCACTGAGAATATGCTGCAATAGTTATGACCAACACACTCTATATTTACAACACCCTCTCGCGGAAGAAGGAGAAGTTTGAGCCCCTCAACCCCCCTTTTGTTGGTCTCTATGCCTGCGGCCCCACTGTCTATGGCGATGCCCACCTGGGTCATGCCCGCCAGGCCATCACCTTTGATGTGCTTTTCAGGACACTCAACCATTTAGATTACAGGGTGAGGTATGTAAGAAACATCACCGATGTGGGTCACCTGGTGGATGATGCGGATGACGGGGAGGACAAGATCCTCAAAAAGGCCAGGCTCGAGTCGCTGGAGCCCATGGAGGTGGTCCAGTACTACATGAACCGCTACCATGAAAACATGAAGGAGCTGAATGTGCTTCCTCCCAGCATTGAGCCAAGGGCCAGCGGACACATGATTGAACAGCAGGATCTGATCGAAAAGATCCTGGAGGCCGGTTATGCATACGAGGTAAATGGTTCTGTCTATTTCGATGTAACCCGCTACAACGACGACCACCCATACGGAATCCTGTCCGGCAGGAAAATTGAGGATCTGATCGCCAACACCAGGGCCCTTGATGGTCAGTCGGAGAAACGAAATCCCCTCGATTTTTCACTCTGGAAAAAGGCCGATCCTTCGCACATCATGCGCTGGGCCTCCCGGTGGGGAGAGGGTTACCCCGGCTGGCACCTTGAGTGCTCGGCCATGAGTACAAAATACCTGGGGATGGAATTTGATATCCATGGCGGAGGAATGGACCTGCTCTTCCCGCACCACGAATGTGAAATTGCCCAGAACGTGGCCGGATATGGAAAACCCTCAGTAAAATATTGGATGCACAACAACATGATCACCATCAACGGAAAGAAGATGGGACGTTCCCTGGGCAACTTTATTACCCTTGACCAGTTCTTCTCGGGCGATCATGAGATGCTGGAGCAGGCCTATCTGCCCATGACCATCCGTTTTTTTATCCTCCAGGCACACTATCGCAGCACACTCGATTTTTCCAATGATGCCCTGCACGCATCCCGAAAGGGGCTGCTCAGGCTCATGAAAGCGATTGAACTTCTGGAGACCATCCAGCCTGCCGGTTCCGCTTCGGTAGAGGTTGATCCACTGGAGACAAAGTGCTATAAAGCCCTTACGGACGACATGAACACCCCCATTTTGATTGCACACCTCTTTGACGGAGTGAAGATGATCCATGCCCTTTCGGAAGGAACGAAGAGCATCGATGCTGCCGGACTGGAGAAGCTGAGATCGCTCTACCAGACCATGGTATTCGGGGTGCTTGGACTTTCGCCCGTTCAGGAGTCCGGTGAAGCTGAGGAGGGTATCACAGGAGGGCTGGTGGAGATGATTCTTGATCTCAGGAATGCTGCCAAGGCCAACAAGGACTATGATACGGCCGACCGGATCAGGGAGGGACTTACACAGCTTGGTGTGACACTGAAGGATGGGAAAGGGGGAACAGATTGGGAAATCAACAGAGATGATTAAAATAGGCAACCTTACCCTGGGTGGCAACGCGCCTGTGCGCATCCAGTCGATGACCAATACCGATACGAACGATGTGAAAGCATCCATCGAACAGTGTATTCGCATGATCGGTGCCGGAGCAGAGCTGGTAAGGCTTACCACCCAGGGATCGAGGGAGGTGGGACACCTGGCAGAGATCCGTGAGAGACTCCACTCAGAGGGACACATGGTGCCTGTGGTGGCCGATATCCATTTCAAACCGAAACTTGCAATAGAGGCAGCCCGGGTGGCAGACAAGATCCGGATCAATCCCGGAAATTACGTGAAAGGGGGCGAAATGGAGCAACTCCTCTCCGGTTTGCTGCAGGTTTGCATGGAACATGGAACGGCCATTCGTATCGGCGTCAACCACGGCTCCCTGCACGAATCGATCCTGAGAGAGTATGGAGATACACCGGCCGGAATGGTGGAGTCGGCCATGCAGTTCCTGCGGGTTTGCAAAAAAATGGGGATGGACCGGGTGGTTGTATCGATGAAATCGAGCAATCCCCGTATCATGATCCAGTCGGTCCGCCTCCTGGCACACACCATGGCACAGGAGGAGATGAGCTATCCCCTTCACCTGGGCGTCACCGAAGCAGGCGACGGTCCCCAGGGGAGGATCAAATCGGCTGCAGGCATGGCCCCCCTGCTGCTCGAGGGGTTGGGTGATACCATCAGGGTATCCCTTACCGAAGCCCCTGAAAACGAGCTTCCGGTGGCAGCGAAGATCATTGAACTCTTCCCCAAACCGGAGAGCCTCAGGGCAGATCTGTTCAGTAATCTTGCCTGGAATCCCTTCAATTACCGGCGCAGGGCCTCGCGGTCTGTTCTTGGCATGGGCAGTGGATCGAGGGTAAAGGTGATCAGCCGGTCACCTCCGGTACCAAGTGAGGACCTCTCCCCTGAAGCGCTGGGAAAGGGGGCTTTTTCGTTTGAATCGTGGAAAAATGAGGCCCGACTTTCCGAAACGGCCGATCGGTTTCTGTTGCTTCAGCGGGAAGCGCTTTCCCTTACGGAGGTAAAATCGAGGCTCAACGAATTTTGTCTCCAAAACAGCGACTGCCCGGTGGTATACAAAACCAGCTCCGGAGAGAGAGACGAAGAGACCTTCAGCCTGCAGCTGGCGGGTGAGTTGGGGTCGTTACTTGTTGACGGGGCCATCGATGCGGTTTGGGTTGAAAACCGCCTCCACACCGAAGCCTTCATCAATGATACCGTGCTCTCCATTTTGCAGGCTGCAGGGGCCAGGATCAGCAAGACGGAATACATCGCCTGCCCATCATGCGGCCGCACCCATTTTGACATCCTGTCGCGCCTGCAGGAGATCCGTGCAGCCACAGCCCACCTGAAACCCATCAAGATAGGTGTTATGGGTTGCATTGTGAACGGTCCCGGAGAGATGGCCGATGCCGATTATGGATATGTTGGGGCAGCTCCGGGAAAGGTAACCCTCTACAGAGGAAAAGAGCCCGTAAGGCGCAACCTCCCTGAAAAAGAGGCCCTCGAAGCACTCAGGGAACTTATGAAACTGGATGGTGTCTGGACCGATCCTCCGGAGCCTCTCCCTTAAGGCATTATTACTAAGCTTTTTCCAGGGAGAAGACAAAGGTGGTTCCCTCTCCCTCCTTGCTCCTCACCGTGATGGTCTGCTGATGTGCCTGGATGGTGTGTTTTACAATGGAGAGTCCCAGTCCCGTTCCGCCCGATTCCCTTGACCGGCTCTTGTCAACCCTGAAAAAACGCTCAAAGATCCTGGGCAGGTCCCTCTCCCCGATGCCAATTCCGTTATCGGAAATATCCACAAGGATGTTCTCTCCCGTATCGATAAACCCGATGGTTGTCTTCCCCCCCACCTTGCCGTATTTGATCGAGTTATTGATCAGGTTACCCGTTACTTCAACGATACGCTTTCGGTCTGCCCGAACCCTGACCGGTTTGTTGTAGGTGGTGTCGAAACCGATCCTGATGTTTCGCTGTTTGGCCCGCATTTCATGATCCTCGATCACATCCTCAACCACCCTCACCAGGTTAAAAGGCTCTCTGCGCAGTTTGAATTCCCCCGATTCGAGCCGGGCGATGGAATCCAGATCCTCCACGATACTGATGAGCCGGTTGATACTTTTCTCAGCCCTCTCCAGGTAGAGTTTATTTACAGTTTTATCTTCCATTCCCCCGTCCAGCAACGTCAGCAGGTATCCCTGAATATTGAAGATGGGAGTTTTGAGCTCGTGTGACACATTTCCAAGAAAGTCCTTCCTGAATTTCTCCAGCTCCCTGAGTTTCTTTATCTCCTCGGTCTTGTTGTCGGCCCATACCTTCACCTCATGGTTCAGGTCCGATACCACATCCCCCCTGTCAATGTTATCTCTCAGTCTCTTCCGGGAGACGGTATAGCTCTGTAGGGTCCTGAAAATCGGACGGATGTTATCCTCCACAAACCTGGTAAAGAAAAAGCGAACCACCAGGAAGGTGCCGGCCGAAACCACCACCCCGGAGATGATGTATTTAATAAAACCCTCCCTGAACCGGATCAGCTCACTAATCACCAGGGCCAGGGCAGTAAAAACCAGAACCAGCAGGCTGATCAACAGGGCATAGGTTCTTGAAGGTTTTTTTACCATCTGTAAAAGGGTGTTTCCAGGTGAAAAAAGATGCCGTACTCTCTGTACCGGTTGATGGCAAAATCGATCCTGATCACCTGGTCGTAGTAAGTTACAAGATCGATCCCAATACCAGAAGAAAACTGCATGGCATTTACCATGGTATTGGTTGGGTTTGGGAACTCATTGTGCACAAAACCTGCATCGGCAAACAGGTTGATATAAAATGCGTAGTGCACCTTATTGAACTGCTCCATCTTAATAAGCGGGAGGGTCCGGGTAGTGGGTTTGACCAACTGGAACTTCAGGTTGTACTTTGTAATAAAAAAGTCCGATCCATCGATCACATAGGGTTCATATGCACTCATAAACATTCGGTATCCAAGGGCAATGTTCAGAATATGAGGAGGCGTTTTTTCAGAGGAGTACCTGGCTTTCATGATATTGTAAAAGTAGAACCGTCCGGGCAGTTTCTCATGGAACATCAGCACACCCGTCAACCGGGTGGAGGGATAGGGAAATCCGGTGATGATCCCCAAACCCAGTCTTTCGGCCTTTGCCTTCACCAAAAAGCCATCCAGGGGGTAGACTTTTGAATCACGTACATCGTGCCTGAACTCATACTGTAGCTTAAAATAACCCAGGCTGGTCAGCGACGCTCCATTGAGCGGGTCCAGCCCCAGGTACCTGGGGTTGCCCCAGGGATGATCGAAATCCTCTATCACCACCGAATCCGTAACGCTGTAGTTGTAATAATCGAGCCTGATTGTATGGGTGGAGTAGTGCTTTTTTCGGTATGTATACTTTGAAAATGCATTGTAGCGGATTTGTGCCGGTCTTTCAACCGGCTTATACTCAACCGGTCTGTTAAATTCTGTTTTCACGAAAACTTCGTTCTGGTGATTCAGGTTGAAACCGGTGGATATCCAGTGCCGCTGCCTCTTTCCCAGGTTGGGCACATGGTACTCAAGGGAGTATTCATTAACGTAACCCAGCCTGATCTTTCCAACCAGTGTCTCATTCCTCCCCCTGAAATTGTCCCACTTCAGCCTGGCACCGTATACCATTTTATCCCACTCCCTGTTTGTGATGAATTCGCTGAAATTCCGCTCTGCATACTCAACGATGGGAACCGGCCAGATGTACCACCTTTCGGTCACGGTAATCTCCACGATAATTCTGTTACCTGGAAAGTGCTCTACATCCAGATAGACGAAATTGAAAAGTGATGTGTTGAGTATGTTTTGCCTGCTCTGTTGCAGTGCCGGGATCAAATCCAGTTTCGGGATGGTGTCCCCCAACTCAAAAACCAGCTCCCGTAAAATAATACGCTCTTTTGTAATGTTGTTACCACTGGTTCGAAATCCGTCGATGACCAGCCTGTCATCGGGAATGTTCTGCCCCTCCCGGGCACCAGCAGGCTGCGCATGAGCCAGCATGAAACCAACAAGCAGGATTGTGAGGGTCCTTGTCATACGCATCGTGCTCAGGGATGCAAGGTAAGAAAATAATTATAGGATCAGTGAGGCCAGTTTAAGGTCTGCCGGCGTGGTGATCTTTATGTTCTCGGGGTTTCCCTCCACCAGGGTTACATCCCCAAACAGCGCTTCATAGACCGAAGCATCATCTGTAAACAGGGGGTCAATGGTCCGGCTGTAGGCCTGTTTGATCTGTTCCGACCGGAATACCTGGGGTGTCTGCACACGCTTAATTTTCGTCCGCTCGAGGTTTACAGATCCGCCCTGCGCCTCTACCATTCTGACCGAATCCTCCATATCCACCACCGGGATCCCGCTCCCGCTCCCGGCTGCTGCATTGTAACACCTGCCTATGGTCTCCAGGCTAACCAGGGGCCTCACCGCATCGTGTATTCCGACCACCATGCCATCTTCAATAAACTGCAACCCATTTTTTACCGAATCATGCCTGGTCTCGCCTCCCGGTGCCACAACAATGCCGGTGCCCTGGTCGTACGACATGGTGATTACATCCCAGAATTTCCGGTGCACTTTAGCCATCACCAGCACCACCTTCATATCGCTGTCAAACTGAAAGAACCGCTCCAGTGTGTGCAGGATCAAAGGCTTCCCCGCCAGGTCAAGATACTGTTTCGGGATGGCTCCTCCCATGCGGTGGCCCGATCCACCGGCCACAACTACGACTGCGTTCATTGCGATTCTTTAAAACAGTTGTCTATAATTTCCATGATGATGGTTCTGTCAAGCGGCTTGGTAACAAAATAGTTGCAACCTGCCTGTTTGCTCTCCTCTTTCTCTTCGGCCATCACATATGCAGTCTGCGCGATGATGGTCACATCGGTGTTGAAGGTTCTGATTTTCCGGGTGGCATCAATTCCATTCATCTCCGGCATTTTTATATCCATCAGGATAACTTCAGGTCTGGATTTTTTGGTCCTCTCTACGGCCTCTTTTCCATCTTTGGCCCGCTCGACCACTGCCCCGGTCTTGCGCAACATCTCCCTGATAAAGAACCAGTTTAGCTCCTCATCTTCTGCCACCAGTATCCGTCTGTCTTTCCAGTTATAGTCTTTATTCAGAAACATCACCGTGGGTTCCTCCCCGGCCTTTTCAATCACCAGTGGCATTGTAAAGTAGAATACGGACCCTTCACCTTCCTTTGATTCCACCCACATCTCTCCACCCATGAGCTTAACAAGGTTCCTGGAAATGGGCAGCCCCAGACCTGTCCCCGAGGGCTGATATAACGGGTCCTGTTCTATCTGGCCAAACCTGTCAAATATGACCCCTAGCTTATCTTCAGGAATTCCCGGACCGGTGTCCTCTACAAAGAATTCGATATAACGGTTGTTCCTAATCGTATACCCGAATGTGATCTGACCCTCCTGGGTAAACTTTATGGCATTGCCAATCAGGTTGTTAAAGATCTGTCTTAGTCTGAAATCATCTGTGACCAAAGTGAAGTCGGGAGAGCGCTCCTCTTTTTTCAAATTGAATGCCACCTTTTTTTCTCCCGGTGCATCGCCCCTGATCCGGTGAAAAAAGGAGGAGTAGATCTCATCCAGGATCCCGTTGATTCGCACCGGTCTATTGGAGATTTTTAGCTGTCCCGACTCGATCTTGGAGATATCAATGATGTCGTCAATAATATTGAGCAACTGGTTGGATGACTGATCAATGTGTTTCAGGTAGAGGTCCCTGTTCTCCTCTCCCAGGTCCTGATCCCTCAGCAGGTTGGCAAAACCAAGGATCCCGTTCATGGGTGTCCTGATCTCGTGTGACATGTTGGCCAGGAAGGAGGTCTTCAGGCGGTCCGATTCCCGGGCCCTGTCCCTCGCCTTCTTCAATGCGGTTTCAATCTTCATGATCTCCGATACATCCTTGAAAATTCCGACGATCATGGTGATCACTCCGCGTTCATCTTTGATAGGGATCTTGTTCTTTTCCATCCAGAATCCATCCACTCCGTCATCCTCGAAATAGATGATCTTGTTCACCATCGGTATCCCTGTTTCGAGGATGCTCCTGTCCTCCTCCCGCATTTTGCGGGCCACCCTTGTGGAAAAGAACGCTTCGTTCGCTTTGCCTGTTGCTGCTTCGGGCGTCGGTACTCGCAGCAGCCCGGCCATCATCTTATTGATCCTGATGTACCTGTGGTGCCTGTCGGTGAAAAAGATGTAATAGGGGATGTTTTCCAGAAGGACCTCCAGGTACTCTTTCTCCATATGAAGCTCCTGAAGGGACCTTGCAATATTGGTAACATCCTCACTGTAACCCCCTGTTCCGGTAATTGCTCCTTCACCATTATGGACGGGGAACCGGACTGTCTTAAAGATCCTTTTGTTGATGGAGCTGGTGGCCTGTAAAACCCTGCCTGACTCCAATACATCCTGCTCACCTTTATCATTCTGAACCGCCTCCTCTTTGTCCAGCAGCTCATGGTTCCCCTTTCCGATCACCTCTGTGAGCTCTTTCTGAAGGCTCTCCAGAAAATGGTTATTGGCCATGGTGAGTCTACCCTCTGAATCCTTGAACCAGGAGACAAAAGGCACCGCTTCCATGAATGCCTTTAATTGAAATACGCTATTTTTACTATCCTCCAAAAGTGCTGAATCCCGATGATACATATTTTTCCTGCGGGGTGATATTCAAAAGAGGTGTGTTGGATCTCTTAACCATCTGTTGGGCAAAACTGCCCAGAAACACATTCCACTTGTCGACGTCACCCGACATAATGACAATCAGTTCGGCATTCACCGCTTCAGCATAATTGCATGTAAGACCGGGGAGGCTCTCGCCTACCATGGTTTTACTCACAGTTTTCAACTCCCTGGTCTTTAGATAGTTTTCCAGCTGATTGGAATATGATTCAAGCCTGTCCAGGTCCCGCTTGTTATTGGTGGTGGAGATGGCAATCACATGAAGTTCTGCACCAAAGATCTCTGCAATATCTGCAGCAATGGTTACCTTCTGGCGGGTGGCCCGGTGATTCTTAACAGGAAGTACGATTTTGGTGATCCTGTCAGGCACCTGTTTCCGGATGGTGAAAACCGGTTGATCCGTGGCAGCAATGATCTTCAGTGCGTTACTCCCGATAAAAAGCTCCTCAAATCCTGAAGCTCCGTGAGTAGATGCCGAAACCACGGCGTTTTTGTAGGAATCCGCCTGGTTGACGACTTCCCGGTAAACCTTCCCTTTCTTGATCATGAACCCTATCTTCGAATCACCTCCCAGCCTGGGCCTGTATTCAGCAAGAAGCTTCTTAAACTGTGCCTGGGCATATCTATGCTCCTGGTCCACAACGCTTGGTTGAAAATTGGTGCTGTTGGAAAGGACATACACAAGCTGGATATTCACAGCATTTTGTTTTGAAAACAGAATCGCCCAATCCAGGCCTTTCAGTGATTCTACTGAAAAATCGACAGGAACTATGAAATTGGTCATGATACATGTTTTTTGTTGGTTCAGCTAATTTAACCAAATCAGCGTAGAATTATTATTTTTAACCTATTAAATCATAACAAACTGTTTCATGAATCTGGAGGTAGCATTAGGAATTGACATTGGTGGCACATATACCAAATTTGGTCTGGTTGACAAAGAGGGAGCTATCTATTACGAAGATGAGGTGACCACTTCCGGACATGCTTCCATTGAAGCGTTTCTGAAATTCCTTCACAAACATATAAACAAGGGGTTGGAAAAGGTGGACCACAAGGTGGTGATTCGTGGGATCGGTGTGGGGGCACCCAATGGAAATATCTATTCCGGAACCATTGAGCATGCTCCCAACCTGGAGTGGAAAGGGGTTGTCCCGTTAGTTAAGCTTATGGAGAACCAGTTTGGCATCTCCTCAGTGGTAACCAATGATGCCAATGCAGCAGCCCTGGGAGAGATGCTCTTCGGGAATGCCCGGGGAGTAAAGAATTTTATCATGATCACCCTGGGTACAGGCCTGGGAAGCGGCCTGGTGGTCAATGGCAACATCATATACGGTGAAGATGGGTTTGCAGGAGAACTGGGGCATGTGAGGGCCGTTGACAATGGCCGGCAGTGTGGATGTGGAAAACGGGGATGCCTCGAAACCTATGTCTCTGCCACAGGAATAAAGAGAACGGTTTTTGAGCTTCTTGCCGAAGAGAATGTGGAGAGTGCTTTCAGGAAAATTCCCTTTTCCAGGCTAAAACCCAAATTGATCACAGCCCTGGCCGAAGAGGGTGATTCCATCGCCATCAAAGCATTTGAAAAGACAGGCTATCTGCTGGGGCGAAGTCTGGCCGATTCGGTGGCACACATCAGCCCCTCCAGGATCTTTCTGTTCGGGGGACTGGCCAAAGCGGGGAGATGGATCATCGATCCGACCGTTAAAAGCATGGAGGAACACCTGCTTCCTATCTACAGGAACAAGATAGAGATCCTCCCTTCTGCCCTGTTGAAGAAAAACATTGCCGTTCTCGGGGCTGCTGCGCTAAGCTGGAAACAACTGGAAAAGTGATCCCTATTTTTCCAGTGAGATGGTCACATCGTGATCCCAGTTTGAGCGGACCGTAATTGTCTTGGGCACAAACTCTACAGGTTCGGGCTGCAGCTTTCTCAGGTATTTCCCGGTATCCCACCGTCCGTTACCATTCAGATCGTGAATGAATTTAATCCTGTAATCCTGCGGGACAAGATAGCTGAAAGCATACACTCCATCACTGGTTACTGTTTGCTGCCTTACCACCTTCTCCTTGTTAAGCAGCTGAATGATCACCGGGTTATGAACATGGTCCAGGGTCATTAGGATCTGTCCATAATATTCAATGTCCCTGGTTTTAAAAGAGATATCCAGTGTATCATGGTCCAGGTCGTAGATGGACGAGACAGCACCTGGCAGCAGCAACAACCTGTATTTTGAGAAGGATTCCCACTCCACATCAATCCACCCCCTGGTGGGCATGGCTGTATCCGGATGGATTTTGAAGGGGACTGCAATTTCCACCGAATCGGGAATGTGGTATAGCATCACCAATGAATCGGTAAAGGCCTTCAGGGGCAGGGGCAGGTCCAGTTTAAGACTCCTGTTGAGATCCTGCTCCCCCCCGGCTCGAATGGTTGTGATGGTCAATTTTTCCTCTTTCTCCTCTTTCGGCTTTTTACTTTCACCTTTCGACCTCTTTTCCCGGTAGGTAAACAGCAGTGTATCGGACTGTGTCACATACCGGTGGGCGGTATCTTTCACCGTATAGTTCAACGCCATGACCAGGGTATCATTCCTGTAATCCAGAGAATCCCTCAACCAGAGGCTCAGGCTGTCCCTTCGGGTTGAAAAAAGCTCCAGCACCTCTACCCGATCACCCTGTTCAGCTCCCAGGAACCGGTAGTTGAAGCTGTCGGTAAGGGGGCGGGCGAAGGTTACCTGGATCAGGCGCGGATCATCTCTGAGATCATTTGTGATGTACTGTGTCTCCATCTCCTCTGTAAACATCAGCATGTCAATGTAAATGGAGCTGTAGTCGGGTCCCCCCCTTTTGATGCTGTCCTGCTCCACGTCTGAAACTGTTGTGTCGGTCACGGGTGTCTCGCCGTTTGGAACGGGAGCGATGGTGTCGACATGGAAGGCGGTTGTGTCGGTCTCCTCCAGGAGGCTCCGGGCCAATTCGGCATTCACGATCAGGCTCGAATCCAAAAAGCCGATCTCTTCGGTGGGCAGGTCAAAAAGGAGGTTGTAGTTACCATCCTTCAGGGCAAAAACTTTATAGATATCGGGCCTCAGGTTGTTTACACTGAACACCCCGCTGTCGTCAGACCTGCCCACGTAGAGGGGAATATTGGTGATTGGAACCGAGTCCCCCAGCTCCCTGTACAACATGATTGTAATGGGCTCTTCGGGAACGGTCAGGTTTTCTGCATACTTCAGTGTTCCCCTGACCGACAGCGAATCCAGTACATCGCCCGTGGAAAACACATATTCATAGTTAAGCAACTTGTTCCCCTCGTGAAGATCCTTGATGGCGCTGCCAAAATTGAAAGTATAGGTGGTGCTGTCCAGTAACTCCTCTTCAAACTCGATGATCAGTGTCTTTTTACGAAGCTTCACCTCGGGTTTTTCCTCCATGGGAGGTGAAACCACCAGCTCCTGGTTCACGTTGTCCAGCACAATGTACTCGTCAAAGGTGATATGGATCTTTTTGGCTTCAAACCGGGTGGAATAGTTTGCAGGTATGCTCTCCAGAACCACCGGTGGATCCTCATCCCTGGGTCCGCCTGTGGGAGATCCCTGCTGTGCACAATTCCAACAAAAAGCTATGAGAATAAAGGGGCTGATAATCCTGTATGACACGTTCAATGGTTTTTTGTAAAAATACAAAGATAGTAGCTACATTTGTAGCCTAAATTGATTAAATCTGACAAACGCATGATCTTTGAAACCATTACCTGGAATGTAGATCCTGAAATATTCAACCTCGGACCCCTGAGCATCCGCTGGTACGGACTTCTTTTTGCCACTGCATTCCTCTCCGGATACTTCGTATTTACAAGGTACCTGGCCACCGAAAGGCTCACCGCTGAAATGCTTGATAAACTACTTATCTATGTTGCTGTGGGTACTGTGATCGGAGCAAGGCTGGGGCACTGCTTTTTCTATGAACCGGTATATTTCCTGACCCATCCTTTTGAAATCCTGAAGATATGGAAAGGAGGACTGGCCAGTCACGGGGCTGCCTTCGGGATCTTGATTTCGGTCTGGCTCTACATCAGAAAATATAAGCTTTCATTCCTCTGGCTCATGGACCGGATCGTTATTGTGGTGCCGCTGGGAGGTGCATTTATCCGCCTGGGCAACCTGTTCAATTCGGAGATATATGGCCGGCAGACCGATCTTCCCTGGGGTTTTAAGTTCATGAGGGATCATCCGGGCATTGAAGAGCAGTTTGTATCGGCCAGCCACCCCACCCAACTGTATGAGGCCCTCAGTTACCTCCTGATCTTTGCCGTTCTCTTTGTTTTCTACCAGAAGCGGCAGCGCCAGGTGCGTGACGGATTTATTTTCGGTGTCTTCATGATCCTGCTCTTCACCGCCCGCTTCTTTATAGAATTTGTAAAGAACGACCAGGTAGGTTTTGAAGCAGGTATGACATTCAACATGGGGCAATGGCTGAGTCTGCCCTTTATTCTGATCGGTATTCTTATGATTGTCTGGACGAAATCAAAACCCGGCTATTTTAACCAGACACCCATCCCAAAAAGAGCCAAGCAGGAGAACAAAAAGAGGTAGCCATGGAATCGGGTAACTTCTGGATAGCATTCGGACTCACCCTGTTTGCAGGGCTCTCCACCGGTATCGGAAGTGCCCTGGCCTTTTTTACTAAGAGTACCAATACCCGCTTTTTATCGGTCAGTCTCGGTTTTTCTGCCGGGGTGATGGTCTATGTTTCATTCGTGGAGATCCTTCAGAAAGCACGCCTGTCGTTGGTTCCCGAATTTGGTGAAAAGCTGGCCACCTGGTATGCCATACTCGCCTTTTTTGCCGGGATCCTGATCATTGCCGTGATCGACCGCCTGATCCCCTCCTACGAAAATCCACACGAAATCCGCAGGGTGGAAGATATGGACCACGGTGGAACAAGAGATCCCAAACTGGTGCGCATGGGACTTTTCACAGCGCTGGCCATCGGTATCCATAACTTCCCCGAAGGCATCGCCACCTTTATGGCCGGGCTCAAAGATATATCCATTGCCATACCCATCGCTGTGGCCATTGCCATTCACAACATCCCCGAAGGCATTGCTGTTTCTGTCCCCATCTCCTACGGGAGCGGCAGCAAAAGAAGGGGGTTTATCCTCTCTTTTCTTTCGGGCCTGGCCGAACCGGTCGGGGCGCTGCTGGCCTGGTTCATCCTGATGCCCTTCCTGACCGATGCACTATTCGGATATATCTTTGCCGGGGTGGCCGGAATCATGGTCTTCATCTCCATCGATGAGTTGCTGCCAACCGCCCGGGAGTACGGGCTGCACCACCATGCAGTGTATGGATTCATAGGTGGAATGGCTCTCATGGCACTCAGTTTACTTATGTTTATCTGATATGGCTCATGCCCGCCATACCCATTCAAAGCACCATCACCACCCGGTGAATGAGAAGAGGCTGCTTGCGGCCACCCTGCTCAACCTGGTGATCACGGTTGTGGAGGTGGCGGGAGGTTTCCTTTCGGGCAGCATTGCCCTGATGTCGGATGCCCTGCATAACCTGAGCGACACCTTTGCCACATTTATTGCCTATATGGCCATCCTGATCGGGAAGAGGGAGGCCAACTCTAAAAAGACATTCGGGTACAAGCGTGTTGAGATCCTTGCTGCCCTTTTAAACGCTGTGATTCTGCTGATCATCTGTCTCTTTCTTTTAAAAGAGGCCTATCAGCGCCTGAACGACCCGAGGTCTGTGAATTCGGTCATAATGATCATTGTGGCCATGATCGGTTTGCTGGCCAACCTCTTTGCAATTATCATCCTCAAAAAGGATGCACATAAAAGCCTCAATGTAAAAGCTGCCTATGTGCACCTGATAGGGGATGCCTTCTCCTCGTTGCTGGTGGTTGCCGGGGGACTCCTGATCCGTTTCTGGCACATCTACTGGATCGACCCCCTGATTACAGCGGTTATCGCCATCTACATTATCCGCGAAGCCTTTGTGATCCTCAGGGAATCGGTTCAAATCCTGATGCAATCGGCTCCCGAAAACCTGGACCTGGAGATGGTGCGCAGACGGGTGGAGAAGGATCCGGAAATAAACAACATCCATCACCTCCATGCCTGGATGCTTACCGATCAGCAGGTTCACCTTGAAGCACACATTGAATTGACCCGGGATGTAAAGCTGAGCGAGGTCACAAAAACCCGGCAGGAGATTGAGAAGATGCTGAAGCGCGAGTTCGGTATCAACCACGTTACACTTCAGTTTGAATATGATCCCGGTCACGCCCCCCATCTCATTCACCAGGAGATAACCAAATCATCCGGAAAAAATGATTAGCAAAAAGATGCCCATGGGCCATGCCCTGCTTGAACACAACAGGTTGTTGCCCCTGTTTGCCCGGTTTAACATACGCCTGGGATTTGGCGAACAGAGTGTGGAGGAGGTGTGCCAGAGCCATGGAGTAAACACCGATTTTTTCCTGGAGATTGCCAACGCCTACCTCGATGAAGGCTTTGTTCCTCCCGATGAGCTCTCCGGTTTCTCACTTGAGTCCATGGTAGAATACCTGAAAGCCACACACTCCTACTACATTGAGGTGGCCCTGCCGGGGATTGAAGATAAGATTCTCCGTTTGCTGGACCGGTCGGAGCTTTCAAAAAATGAAATCAACCTTGTTACCGGATTCTTTAACGATTACAAACAGGAATTCTTGGCCCATATCTCCCACGAGGAGAAAGAGATCCTGCCCTACATTGTTGAACTGGAAAAGCAATCACTCAAACCAAGGCCCGGACCCCGGTTTATCGAACGTCTGAAGGAGTACTCCATCGGGGAGTTTGCCAAGGAGCACGACCGGCTTGAAAACAGCCTTGAAAACCTCTCCAAACTGATTATTAAATACCTTCCGCCCTTTGAGGATCAGGAGCTGTGTATCCGGGTGCTCAGGGACCTTGACGAACTTGTTGAGGACCTTATCGATCATGCAGATATGGAAGATAAGGTGCTGGTTCCCAGAGTTGCCGAGCTTGAAAAAATGGTGATTCAAAAGGCAGGAACATCATGA
Organism: Bacteroidota bacterium; assembly: GCA_039714775.1. Taxonomy (GTDB): domain Bacteria; phylum Bacteroidota; class Bacteroidia; order Bacteroidales. The sequence continues at coordinate 7,659 of JBDLIQ010000010.1, read as the reverse complement.
ACCGGACCGGCTTCATAGTGGCTGTCGAATCATACCTTGTGAGAAAGGGGCTGGTGGCTCTCCTCAACCGATTTCCCGGCACCCAGGTGGTGAGGGAGTTTGAGAGCGCACATGGATTGATCGAATTCATGAAACACTACAACAACGAATTCCTGGTGATCAGCCACCCCATCTTTAACCAGTCAACCGACCTCTACCTCTCCCAAACCGGTCTTCTTGAAAGAACCATCCTGATCACGGACCACCGCTCTGACCGGGAAACCCGAAGTGTCAATGCCTTCATAGATATTGAAGACGGCAAAATGTTGGTGATGGACAAATTCCGTAAAATCATTGATTCAGAGACTGATCCGGGCGAAAAGGCCCGGGGAAGCGGACTTACACCCAGGGAAAAAACCATAGTCAGGCTGGTCTCCCTTGGTCTGACCAACAAACAGATTGCCGGTCAGCTCTTCCTCTCTGCCCACACGGTAATTACCCACAGGAAGAACATAGGCAGCAAACTTGGAATTAAATCGGTATCGGGACTGACGGTCTATGCCATTGTAAACAACATCATCACTATTGAGGAGGTTACCTCGAAACCTGACAGGTAATGTGTATATTTGCAAAAAATTAAGCACCTGCCATGGAAGAGAAAAAATCAAATACCGGAGTACTGTACGGCATCCTCGGATTGCTGGCAGTGGTGCTCCTTGTAGCCATATACCTGCTCATTGACACCCGAAAGAACCTGACCCTGGTCTCGGCCGACCTGGCTGAAAAAACCGAATATTTCAGAATCGAAAAGGACTCTCTTGAGGGGGAGCTGAGGAACATCTATTTTCGTTATGATACCCTGGAAACCAATAACCTTGAGATTCAGGCGGAGATGAAAATACAACAGGATAAGATCGACAAGCTGATCTCGATCCAGGCCGAAGATGCTTACAAGATCAAGATGTACCGTAAAGAGATGAACACCCTGCGATCGGTGCTGAGAAGTTACATTGTCCAGATCGATTCACTCAACATGAAGAACCAGGAGCTGATGGCTGAGAACAAACAGCTGAAGAATGTCGAGAGACGCCTGACCACAGAAAAGGAGCAGCTTCAGAAAGACAAGGAGCAGCTGGAGGAGATCAAGGATATGGCCACAACCCTTCAGGCTTCACAGATAAACCTGGTGTTGTTGAACAAGCGGGACAAAGAGACCTCCAGGATCCGTACCACTGTGAAGGTAAGGACCGATTTCATACTGAGGGCCAACAAGGTGGCGGAAAAAGGCGAAATAGCCATCTTTTTAAGGATCATCAGGCCTGACCAGCTTGTACTGGGCTCTCCCGACCTGGAGATGATCGATCTTGAAGAGGAACAGATCCCGGCCACTGCCTCCCGTGTTGTCAATTATGAAGGTGAGGACCTTCCTATCTCCATTTTCTGGGCCAATGACGGGGAGATCGTTCCGGGAGAGCACCGGGTTGAGTTCTATTGCGGGGGGAAAATAATCGGGGCCTCCTCTTTCGTACTCAATTAGAGCAGGGTGCTACCCCATAAACAGCTCCCGCATGATGTGATCTGCCATCAGCCATCGGCCGGGATCGATGATCAATCGCTCCCCCCTCTCCTGCATGGTACCTTTTAAAATAAATTGCTTCGAATTGCGGTCAAAGTGATCCAGGAAAGCTGCTCCGAACCGGGTGTCAATCTGCTCTCTTTGCACTCCTCTGCTGGTCCGCAGCGAGGTAATCAGGTAATCATGGTATTGCTCTTTTGCAGAGAGGTGCTCGGTTTCATAAGCAGGTAACCCAGCTGATACAGACTCCATATATACCTTCAGGGAAGCTACATTCCAGCTCCTGGAGGTTCCGTCAAATGAGTGAGCCGATGGTCCAAAACCCAGGTAGGGCTCTCCTGACCAGTAGAGCTGGTTGTGCCGCGATTTGAATCCTTCCGAAGCCTCTCTCTCATGTTTTGCAAAATTGGAGATCTCATAATGTTCAAATCCCGCATTCATCAACTCCTCCCTCAACATCCCGTACATCACTTCGCTCTGCTCTTCCTGTACCGGAAGCAGCCGTCCTTTCTTTCTCCAGTGATCAAACAGGGTTCCCGGTTCAAAAGTAAGGTGGTAAGCCGACAGGTGGGTAATGGGCATGGTGAGGGCTTCGCGAAGATTATCCCTCCACCCTTCAGCGTTCTGACCCGGGATTCCGTATATCAGGTCGACCGTCACATTATTGAACCCCGCCCTGGCGGCCTCTTCCACAGAGCGTCTGGCCCTTGATGCATCGTGCGACCGCCTCATGAGTATTAAATCCTTATCCCTGAATGACTGGATCCCGATGCTGAGCCGGTTCACCCCCAGCCTCTTCAACTCCTCCAGAAACGATGTGTTCAGATCGTCGGGGTTGCACTCCACAGTCACCTCAGCTCCTTCAGAGATGTTGTAGTTGGCCCGAACAGCCTCCATGATCCTCTCAAGGTGACCGGAAGAGAGCACCGAAGGGGTTCCTCCACCCAGGTAGATGCTTCCCATCAGATACTCATTCTGTTGTGAAGCCCTGCTTTCCAGTTCAAGGATGAGTATTTCAACAAATTCATCTATCTTCTTAAGGCTCACCGTAAAGAAGAAATCACAGTACCTGCAAGCCTGCCTGCAAAAAGGAATATGAATGTAGATACCTCTCAAATTATTCTCATATTTCCTCTATAAAATATCTATTTTTGTCATATTTTTTACAAAAATAAATATCATAGAAGGTAACTTCCACAAAGTTTTTTATAACTCCTGTGTATGGTTTTCATAATAAACTTTATGTACGTTTGTTGCTGATGTAAAAGCGCATTGAGATGCTAAAATACCTGTTCCGCTACAAATTTTCCATTCTTCTTGCAGGTTTTATTGCACTGCTCAGCCTGCTTCCAAGCAGCAGCATGCCCGACTCATCCCTGTTTTCCATAAGCTACCTGGATAAAATTGTACATTTTAGCATGTATGGTTTTTTTGGTTTTGTATCGCTGCTTGAAACGCGTTGCAAAGAGCGTTGTCTCCGGTTGCACATGCTCCTTTTGATCATCATATTTATTATGAGTACAACCCTCGAGGTGCTACAGGCCACTGTTGTGGCATCCCGCTCGGCTGAGTGGCTCGATCTTCTTGCCAACTTATCCGGGTTGGTGGCAGGGTACTTTGCCTACCGGATCTTATTCAAGTTTGTCCACAACTTCAGATCCTGATCTCTTCATTCCCGTTCCGGAACGACGAAGCAAGATCTGCAATCGATTCCGTTCGCAACAGTTTTTTCAGACCCTCCAGGTAGGGGGAGACTTTGTCGTGCAAGCTGCAGTGTGAATCGTTGCTACACGGCGTGGTTCGGATCAGGCATTGATCAAATATATCGGCCCCTTCAAAGATTTCGATGATATCCATCAGGGAGATGTCTATGGCCGGTTTTTTCAGTTTGAATCCTCCGTGCGGACCTTTGGCCGACTCCAGTACCTGGTGTTTTACCAGCATCTGAAGGATCTTTCCAAGAAAATGAGAGGGTATTCCCAATTCTGTCGAGATTTCCCTGATCCCGGCCATTTTTGTATCCGAAGTATACAACTCCAGGTAAATTACCGCCCTGATGGCATATTTACTTGTATTTGACAGCATATTTCACATTGTTAACAATCGTATGGTTAATTAGTTGTTGATTTATTTTTACAAAGCCCCACGATCAATTGAAATCTCCAACATCGTCCTTTTTCTCCAATAAATACCCTAAATGATAAACAGATTGTCAACAGTCATTATCTTTGAACCAACATTACTATTTATTCATAAAGGGTGATATCAACAGCTGTTAAATTATTTTATAAATAACGGGGATTCAGAACCTAACAAATATTTGGATTGTTAATATAGTGTCAACCTTGTTTGAATAGCATAATAACCAAAGATAAAACCTGTTTTTTAAAAACAGAATGAACCGAATAACATTATCATATATTAGATTTAGATTAAATATTATAATAATAATGTTTTTATGAATAGTGTTGATAATCTAAAAATAGAGGAGAAGGGATTTATTGACATTGATGTGGATGAATCCCTGGATCTTATTCAGGAGATAGGCAGGATGCGAAAAGAGAAGCGTGTTGTGATCCTTGCACATTTCTACCAGGAGGGTGAGGTACAGGATATTGCCGATTTTGTTGGGGACAGTCTTGGGTTATCACAGCAGGCTGCCGCAACTGATGCCGATATCATTCTGTTTGCAGGTGTACATTTTATGGCCGAAACAGCGAAGATACTTGCTCCTGATAAGCGTGTACTCCTTCCTGATCTGCAGGCGGGATGTTCGCTTGCTGATTCATGCCCCCCCGCAGATTTTGCTGCATTCAAAGCAAAACATCCTGGACACACAGTTATCTCATATGTGAATACCACAGCCGGGATAAAGGCACTTACAGACATTGTTTGCACTTCAACCAATGCACTGGAAATTGTAAAGAGCCTGCCAGAGGAGGAGAAGATTATTTTTGCTCCTGACAGGAACCTGGGAAACTACATTAGAAGTGTAACGGAGAGGGATATGGTGATATGGGACGGTGCCTGTCACGTTCATGAAGAGTTCAGCCTGGAGCGGATCCTGGAGCTTAAGAAAGTGCATCCGGATGCTCAGATCATTGCCCATCCTGAATGTGAGAAGCAGGTACTGATTGTTGCCGATCACATTGGCTCAACGACATCGTTGTTAAAGTATACCATGCACGATAAAGGAAAAAAATATATTGTGGCAACCGAATCGGGTATTCTTCATCAAATGCGAAAAGAGCGACCCGAAAAACTATTCATTCCTGCACCGCCAAAAGATTCAACCTGTGCGTGTAATGATTGTAAGTATATGAAACTGATAACTTTAAAAAAAATATACAATACATTGAAGTACGAACTTCCTGAGATCACTCTGGAAAAGGAGTTAATGGATAGAGCCAGAAAATCTGTTGTAAGAATGCTGGAAATTTCTGAAAAGCTGAAGCTGTGATGCGAATCGCTCTGATCCTGGTGATCACCATTGCTATTTCCCTGGAATCTTTGGCTCAGAAGGTTGAACCGGACAGCGGTTTTGTGCAGTATCACTATCCTAATGGCCAGGTATCCAGTGAGGGAACCATGAAAAATGGAAATCCTGATGGTTATTGGCGCACATATTATGTTTCAGGGGTAATAAAATCAGTGGGAAAGCGCACCAATTACCTTCTCGACAGTACATGGAATTTCTTTAATCAGGCAGGGGAACTTGTGCAATCAGTTAGTTACAGTATTGGAGAAAAAAATGGTTATTCCATACGGTTCGGTTACGATAATCCAACCAGTCCGGGAGTCTCTACCATGATCTCTAAGGAGCTCTATGTAAATGGGAAAAAGGAGGGAAATTCATTCTACTACTATAAAACAGGTGAATTGAAACAGGTTATCTACTACGTGGATAACCGGAAGCAGGGAAAGGTTATGGAATACAGCACGGACAGTGTTCTGATCAATGTGTTGCAATACAACGACAACTACCTGGTGGACAGAGAGCGTGTGAACCGGAAAGACAAACAGGGAAGAAAGCAGGGAACCTACCGTGAATACTATGAAAACGGAAAAATGAAAACAGAGGAGCACTACCTGGATGACCAGTTGCATGGATATTACAGGGAGTTTGACGGAAGGGGAGAACTTGTGATGGCCATGCGGTACGAGCGTGGACAGATTATGGAGGAGTATGATGAGGATCTGAGGGAGCTGCTTGATATGAAAAGCACTTATGATGAGCAGGGAAGAGTCATATTTACAGGGGCATACAAGGAGGGTGTTCCGGTAGGAATTCATCGCTTTTACGATACCGCCGGTGTGGTTGAAAATGCCCATCTTTATAATGAACTGGGAGCGAAGGTTTCGGAGGGTGTGATCGATGAACAGGGTATAAGAAGGGGGGCATGGAAAGATTTTTATACCACCGGTGAAAAAAGGGCCGGGGGAGTTTATAAAAACAATCAGAGGGTAGGAAAATGGAGCTATTATTACCGTTCCGGAGCCATTGAACAGGAGGGCAGGTTTGAAAGGAACAGGTACCATGGTTTGTGGATGTGGTACTATCCAAATGGAAACAGATGGAGGGAAGAGGGATATTTTAACGGAAGAGAAGATGGCCTGTTTGTAGAGTATGACAGAGGTGGAACGATCCTGACAAAGGGAAACTACATCGATGGTGAGAAGAACGGCGAGTGGCTCTACCAGGTGGGGGATCATGAAGAGCGTGGCAGTTATGTGATCGGGTTAAGGGAAGGGACCTGGAAATATTTTTATGAAGATGGAACATTGAAATATGAAGGTGGGTACAGTCAGGGTAACCCGGATAAAAGGCACAAGTACTACTATCCCTCAGGAGTGTTGAAAGCAGAGCAGTACTATGTAATGGGCAACAGGGAGAAGACCTGGAAAAAGTTTGATGAGGAGGGAAATGTCGTCATCACCATAACTTACAAAAACAATATTGAAAAGCGGGTAAACGGTTTCAGGATCATTCTTCCTGAAAGTGATGTTACTTTAATACGTTAATGTGGACATGGCAGAGGAAATTGAATCAAGGGAGAACCAATTCCAGGAGAGAGATCCTGAACTGGAGTCCCGGCTGAGACCCCAGCATTTCTCCGGTTTTGACGGACAGAACAAGATTGTGGATAACCTGAAGGTTTTCGTGAAAGCCGCAAAGTTAAGGGATGAGGCGCTTGATCATGTACTGCTACACGGTCCGCCGGGACTGGGAAAGACCACCCTGGCTCATATCATTGCCAATGAAATGGAGGTGGGCATTAAAATCACCTCGGGACCGGTGCTTGATAAGCCGGGCGACCTGGCCGGTTTGCTGACCGGGCTTGAAGAGGGTGATGTGCTGTTCATTGATGAGATACACAGGCTCTCCCCCATTGTTGAAGAGTATCTCTATTCGGCCATGGAAGATTACTGTATCGATATCATGATCGATAAAGGTCCGGCAGCCAGGAGCGTTCAGCTTACATTGCAACCATTCACTATGATCGGCGCCACCACCCGGTCCGGTTTACTCACCGGTCCGCTAAGGGCCCGTTTTGGTATCAAATCACTGCTGGAATACTATGATGCAAAGGTGCTTACAGGGATTGTAAAACGTTCGGCTGGAATCTTGAATGTGGAGATCGAAAACAAGGCGGCAGTGGAAATAGCCTCCCGGAGCAGGGGAACCCCACGTATTGCCAATGCCCTGCTTCGAAGGATTCGGGATTTTGCCCAGGTGAAGGGCGATGGGATCATTAATATGTCAATTACAAAATACGGGCTTGATGCCCTTAACATTGACCGGTCCGGACTCGATGAAATGGACAACAAGATCCTGTTGACAATCATTGACAAATTCAAGGGCGGACCAGTGGGATTGAACACCATAGCTACTGCAGTGGGGGAAGAGGCAGGAACGATTGAGGAGGTTTATGAGCCATTCCTGATAAAGGAGGGATATATCAAGCGCACACCCCGGGGAAGGGAGGTGACCGAAAATGCCTATGAACACCTTGGAAAATATAGAGATAGCCAGAACTTTTTATTTTGATATCTGTAGCTACCAGATTGTTTTTTATGTAACCAGTGTATTGTTTTCATAAAAA
>JBDLIQ010000009.1:0-63904 GCA_039714775.1 Bacteroidota bacterium | reverse complement strand
TGTAGGAGATCCAATTCTGAAGAGTGACCTTACTCGTCGAGTGGACTTCGCCCTATTCATGGTTGCGGCCATTGAGAATGATGAGCTTATTCATGAAGCTCCTGCAATTGTTGGGTGCCAGACATCATCGGCACTTGAACACACTATTAATAAATGAGCCTCTTTGGATTTTAAGCTCGAAGGTAGTTGGTACCATGAAACCCATACTTCTCATATTTCTACTGGCAACGGGAATGGTGACATGCCAGCCCGATGCATCTTCCGTGCAGGTTGAAGAGTTTGAAAAGAACTTCATTCATCCCCCGGCCGAGGCTGGTCCCGAAACCTGGTGGCACTGGATAAACGGAAATGTTACCAGGGAGGGGATTACCCGTGACCTTGAGGATTTAAAAGATAAAGGTTACAGAGGTGTTACGGCATTCAGTATAGGGCACGGTCTCTATTACGATTATGAGAAGGGAGATGTCCCGTTTATGAGCCGGGAGTGGTACGATCTGTTTCATCATGCTGTTGCAGAAGCTGACCGGTTGGGGTTGAAACTACAGTTTCATAATTGTGACGGCTGGGCAACCAGCGGAGGACCATGGGTTGAGCCGGAAGATGCAATGAAAGAGGTTGTTTTCAGTGAGATGAGGGTTAAAGGTCCGGCAACCATCAATGAATTGTTGCCAAAGCCATCTGTAACCGGGGACCTCTACAAGGAGATTGCTGTCATAGCTTGTCCGGCAACAGAGCAGGAGGTGCCTTTTATGCAGGAGAAACGGGCCATGGCCCGGTCTGACAGGGCAAACAGGGATCTTCAATACATGTTTGATGACAACCCCACATCTTATGGTATCCTTTCAGAATTAAGCGATACGGGGGAGGTCTCCATAATCCTCACATTCAGGGAGCCGGTATCTGTATCAAAAATATTTCTTTCCCATACAAAGGTTATTGGCGAACCAATTGCGATTGAGTGTGAACTCTTTGCCGGAGATGAAAACGGTTCGTACCGGAGTCTGATGGTTTTTATTCACCGGCAACCCGCTTCTCAGTATGAATTCGGGGAGACCAGGGCAGAAGAGTTTAAGCTCGTTTTTCACTCTTTAGGTCGACGGGGAAAACATGTTTTTCAACAACCGCTTAAGATCAGGGAGTTGCAATTGCTCCCTGCGGACAGGGAACCCATGCTGCCGCTGATCTCAGATTGGGAGAGTAAGGCCGGGTATAGCAACTTTAAGCCAGACGGGAATTGGCTTCCACAGGAGGTTGTTGATGCGGGTCTGATTATACCAGCCGGCCAACAAATTGATCTGACGGATCAGTTCAGCGATGGTACACTGCAATGGGAGGCGCCTCCCGGGGAGTGGAAGGTGATCAGGCTTGGTTACACCATTACAGGAAAAACCAACGAGCCTTCCACCAGGGAGGGCAGGGGACTGGAATGCGACAAATTGTCGGCAGGCAGCGTTGAGTCTTTCTTTCGCGGGTTTCCGGAAAAGGTTCTGCAGGAGAACAGCAGATATCCCGGGAATCCCATTCAAACCATGCTTGTCGATAGCTGGGAAGCCGGAAATCAGAACTGGACAGGGGATTTTCCCGAAGAGTTCAGGAGACGGAGGGGATACTCAATCACTCCCTGGTTATTGGTATTAAGCGGCAGGATTGTAGAGAGTGTTGAAGCGTCCGAACGGTTTTTATGGGATTTTCGAAGAACCATTGGCGATTTGATCGCTGAGAATTATTATGGCAAGATGGCTGAACTCACTCATAAACATGGTATTGAGTTGCAGGCAGAAGCAGCGTTTCCGGTTCTGCAATTCATGACTGATGCAATAACTTATCACAGCAAGTCTGATATCCCAATGAGTGAGTTTTGGGTTGACTGGGACAGGATAGGTTATAATTTAGCACCGGCTTTTACGGATGCAGCTTCTGCAGCCCACATATATGATAAAAAGATTGTAGCATGTGAATCTTTTACCTGCGCCGAAGGAAACTGGCGGCATTCCCCATCCTGGCTGAAGCCGGCAGCAGATAAGGTCTTCTGCATAGGCGTAAACCGGATTACATTTGACACCTATACACATCAACCCGATGAACGCCTTCCCGGATGGAACCTTGCACCCTGGGGTGTGGTGCACAACCGGAAAGTTACCTGGTGGGATTATGAAAAACCGTGGATCGAATACCTGAGCAGGTGCCAGTATCTGTTGCAAATGGGAGACCATGTAGCCGATTTTCTTCTCTTTACTGGTGAGGGAGTGCCGTCAACCCTGCCTGTTCAGGCCGGCAGTGGGAACGGCCTGATACCGCCCGGTTATGCATTTGACGGATGCAACAGGGAGACTCTGCTTGAAAGGATCATGGTGAAAGATGGTAAACTTGTTTTGCCACATGGTCCTGAATACCGGGCGATTATCTTACACGAGACGGACCTGATGACAGCGGAGCTGGCGGAAGGGCTGGCCCGGCTCATTAAAAAAGGTGCTACTGTTTTCGGGACTAAACCGCTTGCCTCTCCCGGTTTGAAGGGTTACACAGACAACGATGCAGCATTGCACAAAGCTGCTGATATGGTCTGGGGAAAAGGAGGTGCTGTATCGGGAATGGGAGCTGATGAGATGGTAGACCACCTGGATTTGAACCCCGATTTTGAATACAGGGTCAGCAAGGGAACTGCACGCCTTGAATACATACACAAGCGGGAAGGCAAGATGGAGATCTACTTCATATCAAATCAGGATCCTTCAGCCGTCAAGGTGGTATGTACCTTTCGTGTGAACCGGATGCGGCCCGAACTATGGCTTCCCGACCAGGGTAAAATTGAAAAAGCTCCCGTTTTTCTGGTAAAAGATCAGCGCATTGAAGTGCCTCTGCAATTGGACCCTTATGGTTCCATGTTTGTAGTCTTCCGGCAATCATTGGATATGAACCAGGCGGAGACGACAGGGAACCGGCCTGGTGTGGTGAATTCTGCCAGAGAGGTGGTTGATTCCATACTCCTGACAGGCCCCTGGCAGGTGAGATTCCCGGACGGAATGGGGGCTCCGGAGCAGGTGGTCTTTAATGAGCTGACTTCGTGGACAGCAGATGAAAACAGTGGTATCAAATACTATTCCGGTACTGCCATATATCACAAATATTTCCATATACCTGACCATTTTTTTCCGGATCAGAATTCCATATTCCTGCAGCTGGGTGATGTCAGGGAGATAGCCAGGATAAGTATCAATGGGAAGGAGGCGGGAATCCTCTGGAAACCACCCTATGAAACCGACATCACAGAATATCTCAGTCCGGGAGAAAACAGACTGGAGGTTCATGTTGTAAATACATGGACCAACCGGTTGATCGGTGATCAGCTTCTTCCCCAGAATGAGCGTTATACCTGGGTGAACTGCTGCCTTCCCCTGACAAAAGAGTCAGCACTGATGAAATCCGGACTGCTGGGTCCCGTAAAACTGACTACTTTCAGGTAACAAACCGATTAGAATCATGACAACACTGGTAAAAAGTATAGTAGCTGGCTTAGCAATAACCCTTCTGGTTGCAGGATGTGACCGGCAGGAAATCTCTTCACCGAATGTGCTGATCATTTTGGCAGATGACCTTGGTTTCTCGGATCTGGGTTGCTATGGTGGTGAGATAAAAACACCCAGTCTCGACATGCTGGCATCAAACGGATTGCGCTTCACACAGTTCTATAATTGCGGGCGCTGCTGGCCCACACGCGCCTCTCTGCTTACAGGCTATTATCCCCAACAGGTGGGACGTGACAATGCCCCTGGTATTGAGGGCGGAGGCTTTCATGATCGTTCAGATTGGGCCTGGCTTCTGCCAAAATACCTGGACGAGGCAGGTTACCGCTCCTATCATTCAGGAAAATGGCACATTGACGGCATGCCGGTCGGGAATGGATTTGACCACTCCTATTTTCTGAATGACCAGGAGCGCTTTTTCAGTCCCGAGGAACATTATGTCGATGACAGCAAACTTCCTCCGGTTTCCAGGGGTTCAGGATTCTATGGAACAGTCGAAATTGCAGAGAGGGCTATCGGGCAGCTGAAGGAGCATCAGGCCAATCACCCTGATAAACCGTTTTTTGCCTATGTAGCCTTTACAGCACCCCATTTTCCGCTGCATGCGCTCCCTGAAGATATCAGTGAGATCGGTGACCGGTATGCTCCTGGCTGGGACAGGATCCGCCAGCAGCGGTGGGAGAGGATCCGGGAGATGGGCATTGCTGGCGGACAACTGTCAGAGGTTGAACGCAACGTCGGACCTCCATATCACTTTCCTGAGGCCCTGGAGAGACTTGGCGACGGAGAGATAAATCGTCCTGTGCCATGGGAGAGCCTGACTCCTGAGCAGAAACAGTTCCAGCAAAACAAAATGACCATCCATGCAGCGATGATAGAACGCGTAGATAAGGAGATCGGGCGCATTGTTGAACAGCTCAGGAAGATGGAAGTATATCAAAATACCCTGATTGTTTTTCTCTCTGACAACGGCGCCAGTGCGGAGATTATGATACGTGCCGACGGGCATGATCCGGAGGCAGCTCCGGGTTCGGCAGCTTCTCACCTCTGCCTGGGTCCGGGTTGGTCAAATGTGTCCAACACACCTTTCCGCCGTCACAAAACCTGGGTGCATGAAGGTGGAATATGCACGCCGTTTATTGCGCACTGGCCGGAGGGTATTGCTGCAAAGGGTGAGTTACGCCACGATCCCGGACATGTGATTGATGTGGTGCCCACCATACTGGATCTGGCAGGTGTTTCGAATCCCGATGTTACTGTTCCCTTACCGGGCCAATCGCTGAAATTAACATTCAATGGAGATACTGGCTGGGAGCGCAGCATCTGGTGGTATCATGAGGGAAATCGTGCCATGCGTATGGGGGAGTGGAAGATTGTTGCAGCCAGTGAGCAGCCGTGGGAACTTATCAGGATTGATCAGGACCGCACAGAATCTGATAACCTGGCCGGTGAGTATCCTGAGAAAGTGCTGCAGATGGAAACAGCCTGGCAGGGCTTGCTCGATGACTTCAGGCAGGTGGCTCCTGAATAAACCTTATCTGATTCTCAGTACTGAACAAACCGATCCTACTCCATTACCAGCGACCAGCCTGCAGAAGTAGAGCCCCGGGTTGGCCGGATTTCCACTTTCATCACAGCCATCCCAGGTGATCCTGTTTGTGCCGGATGACCTGTTATCCAGGGGGAGTAGCCTGAGCTGTTGCCCTGTACTGTTAAAGATGGCAAGGGATGCATCTTCGCCCTCTTTCAGGTTGAACTCAAAGGTGGTTTCATCACTGAATGGATTGGGATAGTTCCTGAGGTTAAGATGGGTCTCCATAACAGGAGTGACAGGTTCTGCACCGGTAGTTCGGTCGGTGTTATAGACAAAATTGAACCTTCCGCCGGGTGCTACATCGCCATTCACATAGAAGTCCATGATGTTCCCCTCTTCCAGCATGTTATCGCTCCACTTGAACTCAAACACCACCTCATCTTCAGGGGCAAGCCCCAGGGAGGATCTGGGAATTTTCAGCTCCAGTACTGTATCGGTGATGGCATACTCAACCGAATCGGCTTTGGTCCAGACCCAATCACCACCAACGTTCTTCTCCAGCAACGCTTTTGCTCCGGGCGTTACCCTGTTTATCATAAAGTCGTAGCCTTCCCAGCCGCTCTGTTTATCCCGGTCAATATCAATGAACAGCCTCATCCAACCATAGTCTGTCACCGGGCTGAGTGCTCCGTCAGTCTCCACGTAAAAGTATACAAAGTCATTGTCCCTGGCCACCTTTGCCAGTACAATATCGTTCCTGCCGGTGGTGTTGGTGTAGACAATGCTCTGCCCTTTGCCCGGGTGGTTACGTTCCAGTGTATTTCCTTTGTAGTGCCGGAATTCCGGTTTTACATCGTTCCAGCCGTCAGAGGAGCCGATCTGAATGGTGGTGGGTCGAGACGCACTGTCCTGCCTCTCCATGCCCTTAAAACGCCTTACCTGGCTCACAAGCTGAAGATAATAGGCATCACCATATTCGCCCCATGATTTAACCGGCTCAATGTCACGGCTTCGTTCGGCATCGAATCCGTCCATAAAACTGTTCTCCACCTGAACCCCGCCGGCACAACCTGCCCAGTTTCTCCACCGGGCTATGAGCCACTCGTTCCATCCGGTCACCCAGACCACCTCCGGGTCAATCTCCATGGCGCGTCCCCACTGCTCTTCAATGTTGGCACCCCACAGGTAGGCATTCTCCCTGGTGTCCCGTCCGTTGGTTTTTGTATAGCTCCGGCCATAGGTGTCCGGGGCATTAAAGGAGCAGCAGTGTCCACCGCTCACACTGTTGGCATTCTGTGCCACACCCACGGTTGTCTGTTCGTATCCATCGGTTTCATTCCCAACATAACCATGCTGGGGATAGGTCTCGAGCCATCCCCACTGGTCGTCCCGTGATGGTCCGTTCACATAGTCTGGCTGGCCCGGACGGAAGGTGAAAAACTCCTTTATGGCGTCAATTTTCACCTGATCAAACCCTCCGTTAATTTGAACGGGTTCGTTGGAGGCTCCTGCAGTCATTGATGTATAACCGCCTGTGGTGTAGTTGATCCTTGCAATGTAGTCCCCACTCACCTCTATACCATTGAAGTAGCTTGTTATCGTATCGGTATCTTCAGGATACTTCCATACGCCCACCACTTCCGATGCCTCAGTCAGTTCCCATACATATTCGCCCGGTCCGAGCTCCGGGAACCCCACGCCCAGGAATGCATTATCGGTAAAGTCCTCATGGGTTTGCGATGCCAGCGGATCACCCGAAACAGAAGAGGCATAATCGCCTTCCCAGGTATAGAGCGACAGGGTCAGGTTCCCAATGTTGTTTGCCCAGCTGGGGCAATTCACATCGATGTTGGTAAAACTGGCCGATGCAGTAAACTTCATTCCCGCCACATCTTCTGTTGGAAAATCCTCCAGGATTTCGGGGTAGGCCATGATAAATGGTTTTCCTTTCCACATGAACCACTGGTCGCTGTAGAGTCCCGGTTTATAAAGGTCCTTATACAACTCGTATATACCTACCAGTCCCCCGCTTACTGCCTCGGGGGGGAAAAGTGTAAGCATAAAGGCTACCTGTGGTGCTTTCACGCCATCTTCTCTCGCCTGGTTCCACACCTCCAGCAGTTTCATATAAGAACTCTTCCAGGTTACACCCCCGTTTGAAGCATCAAAAACGACCACATCAACCCCTGCATCGGCCAGCATCTCGGCATGCTTTCGGAGTACCCATTCATCGGTGGTGCGGTAATACCCAAACAGTGGCTCATCCCAGGTAAATACTCCCCCGGTTGTTGCATTGTTTCCCTGCCATGCCGGATGGTCCCAGTCATTGATGGCCTCAGGAGAGTCTGCCAGGATCTCCGTAAGGTTCATAACCGGGTCAAAATCGGCATGGTGATCGGTGTGCCATGTGTGGTAAAATATGGCGATGTACTTTCCTTCTCTTGGTTCACTGGTCTCGAACCACTCGGGTGTGGAGCGGCCAAGCGCATCGGTAGCCGACCAGTAGTCGGAGTTTACACGCTCCTGGGCGCTTGAGTTTATGAGTGCCATTGCGAGAAGCGCAATGGAGAAAATCTGTGAAAGAAAATGCTTATGTTTCATATTGCAAGCTAATCAATTTTTGTCCAACCGTATGCCGGTATCTCTGTCTTTGTACCGGATTCAAGCTCAATGGTGATAGCCTCAGCTGTGGTGTTCCAGCCGATATTCCCGCTTAACCCGTAGGAGCCATATTTGGATGACAGATTGGCTCTGGCCTGCGGGGGCGATATGACAGGTATGGTCACCTCACTGGAGATGAGCAGGTTTTTAAGGAACATAAACATGGCGTTTTCAAGCCAATCCTCTTCCATTTTCCAGCCATGGCTGAAAGCCCTGTTGGCCACAAATAATACCTTTCCTCCATTCAGGGTAAATATGACCGGCAGCTCATTTACCGAAGCAAGTACCTCGGCAATTTCTGGTTTATCCCGCATGATAAAC
Organism: Bacteroidota bacterium; assembly: GCA_039714775.1. Classification (GTDB taxonomy): domain Bacteria; phylum Bacteroidota; class Bacteroidia; order Bacteroidales. The sequence goes on along the minus strand of JBDLIQ010000009.1, from coordinate 55,864 downwards.
ATCTGGTCGGCAGGGTAGACCTGATCACCAGAAAAGTTCACACCCTCCATCAGCGGGTTGCCGTTGTTGGCTTCAATGGATCCGGCTTCGTTTTTCAGGTATTCGATCTTTCCAAACACCGGATCATTTACTATGGCCGAAAATTCCGTCAGGTAGCTGCCTGATTCGCTCTCCGGATCGCGGTGGGCCATGAGGAGTTCACCCGAGTAGAGCACACGCTGTGCCCTCTCCAGGTTGCTGCGCATTTCTGGTGTGAGGTACATGGGGTCGGGGAGGATTACCAGTTTATATTGTGACAGATCGTGGGTAGCCAGCCATTCATAGGGGATGGCGCGCATGTGAACCCCCATCTGGTGCAGTGCCCCTTCGATGGCTTTGGAGTGGACCCGGTAGAGGGGCATCACCGAATTGGCGGTAAGTTCATTAAAGGGTCCGGCAGGAAGTGCACTGGCCTGGAAAGACTGGTAGACAAGGGCCACTTCGGATTCGGGCATGGGATGGGCTGCCGCGTCGAGAAGCTCACGGATGTAGGGTCCCAGTTTCAGGCTGTACTCATCCTCTATTTTTTTCACGGTATACTGTTTACGTCCACCGATGTTTTTCACCTCATGCCCCTCCCGCATGGGGAACTGAAAGGCCATGGGGGTAACCCCTTCACCGGCTCCCTTGGCCATCAGGGGCAGTTCATATTGCAGCCATGACTCAAAATCGGGGAATGCTTCCATCTCCCCGTGGCTCTCCCCGAAGGCGATCCGCTGGTTGCATGTGACATCCCCAAAGGAGAGGTCATAGAACATAAAATCGGCGCCCGGGGCATCGCCCATGTTGAGCACATAGTGCTCGGTGGGGTATACTTCGCTCCAGGTACCCACCAGCTTACTGGTAAATTGCTTGGCAAATTTCACATAGTCTGCACGAAAATCGCTCAGGAACGCAGACCTGAATTCGAGCCATTTGATCCATCGCATGGAACCGGGCTGTCCTTCGGGAGGGCCCTCTGGTAGCGGTTCTCCCGGGGTCTGCATATATTCGTTGAAGGCCTCCTTTGCATGGTCGCTGAACTGGTAGTTCCAGACAAAGCCACCCTCTCCGAAGAGTCCCCACTGAATCACATAGGCCAGGGCCGCCGGATTGTTCCTTTCGTGGAATTGGATCACTTTTTTCATCTTCTCATAACCATCCTCCACCTGCCCTTTGTTAAAAGGATCCACCACATCGAACAGATCGGGTCGCACCAGCATCTTAAGCCCCGCATCCTGCCAGATGGGAATGTCGATGGCATGCTGCACCGTATCGCTGTTCTGCGGCTGGTTCACCACATCGTACCCAAATCCGACTGCAGCCGGGGCCATGATCTCCGGCTCCCAGCCCCACATGGCCACCATGATCTGCTTTGATTTCAGGTTGGAGAGTTGTATTTGCTTGTCTTCTTTCTCTTCATTGGTTGACTGGCTACACGACCCCAGTATCATAAGGGAAATCAGAACAGCTGAAGGGAAAAGAAGGAAAATATGTTTCATGACACACGGTTAAAGTTCTTTTTAGAATTACTGATCTATAGTGGATTTATGTAGCTGCTCCCAGAATCTGATTGATTCAATTGCATACCGGTCGAACATTGCCCGCTCTTCAGGGTCGGAGGCGATGTTCTGTTCAGCAGCCTCCCTGGCCCACTCCAGGAAGAAGCTCACATCCTGTTGATGGATGGTGGAGGCGATATTACCGATTTCGACGAAGTATGGTCCCGTCAGTGCGGTGCGGTATGTGCCGGGATTGTCGGTGAGTGCCCGCACCAGGAACCATCCGCTCTTCTCAAACTTCACATCAGGTATTTTCTGGCCCTTCTCCCAGTCATTAAAGGGCAGAGAGACTGCAACTTCTCCGTTTTTAATCACCTGGATCTCGGTGATCTTCTCCCTGGCATCGATCTTCAGATCTGTTGAGATGGAGAGCTTACCGTCTGACCTGAAAACATGGCCCGGAAGCTCACCATTGGCTGTTACACGGAGCAGGGGCCCATTGGTGATAAAGCATTTCCCCTCTGCCAGGGCTTCCCACCACTTCTCATAGGTCAACTCACCCTCCACATGGGCGTAGACCCGGTTGTATCCGAATGGTCCGCCTCCCACACAGGCTGCTGAACCGGCGGCAGGGGGGATCCTGAGCCCACAGTTAAGGATGCTGAAGTAGAGATCCTGCTGGTATGTTGCATTTCCGTAAGGTGGGGGATATCTCTCCATATCACGCGGTTTGCCCCAGGCTTCGGTATCATTCACACCACCATGTACAAAGTTGTTATTCAGAACCTCAATGGAGTTCAATTCACCTGATGCCAGGATCGCCGGGGTCTGCCACCAGAACATATGGTCCAGGTGGACCCAGACATTTTCGATGGATCCATATTCCCTGGCGAAATGGATGCTGGGCGGGAAAGCCCAGGTTGCATTGGGAATCTCCACATCTTCAGGCATTCCGAAGAACATGAGGGTTGCATCCCAGCGTTCATCTTCGCCCACCCTGGTGTTGATATACCTGTTGTTCTCCAGTTCTAACAGGGGCGGGTATTCAATCAGGCTCTTTTCTGATGTTCTTCCCATGGGGGGATTGATCCACCACCAGGGTACATAACCGATATGGATGTTCTCGCTCTCCATCAGGAGCGGAGTATGTTCGATGGAGGTGTGGTTGTGCAGGTCCCCGGCATACCACCCTTCGGAATTCACATTGGTGAACCGCTTCAACGCTGCGCTGATTTCCAGGTTCGTACTGCCTGTTACCTCAAACACACCTTCAGCATTGGTATACGCTTTCCCACTCTCAACCACGTAGCTGTATTTCCCGGCAGGCAGAAACAGCCTGGCATTTCCGTCGCAGGTAAATGTTTCGAAGCAACCGGGCCATCTGTCATCAAACTGGGGTTCGCCCCGTTCATTGGTGACATAGATTCTGCAGGGTTTGTTTGCACCGCTTTTGCCCTCTGTCACTATAAAATCCACCACCCCGTTTTCATAGGATGGCAATGCAACCGTTCCTTTTATTTCAGGAGGTCCGAACGCTATGTCAGGCAATAGCTTTCCACTCACCGCACTGGCAATGGTGAAGGGAATGCCGATCGGGTGCTGGTTCGTATGGATGTAGACCAGGAGCAGATCGTACTGACCTGCAGGCAGCTTTCCGTTGTAATTAAAGATCTCCTTTCCGCTAAGAAAGATTCTCTTGATGCCTTTGGTATCACCTATATACCGCAGGTGCTGATGCCGGTCATTCTTCATCTTCATATGAATGAGCATGGCATCACCTGTTTTCATGGAACCAATTCCGGGGATGACAATCTTCTGGTCATTTCCCCGGGTGGTATCAATCCGGTAGATACCTTTTCGCCATGAAAAGGCTTTTCCATCCGGCAGGTGCCAGTTGGAGGTAAAGAGCGTAGAGTCCAGTACGTCGGCTTTGTAGTCCGAAATAACCTGCCTGATATTCAGCTCCTCAGGGTTTAGCGGTCCCAGGTAAGAGATGTTTCCCTTTTCACCTCTGTTGCATGAGGCCAGTACAAAGAGTGTCAGCCAAAGGGTAATTGCTCTCATCTATGTAGTCTATCTGGTAAATCTGTATTTACCCGAACCGATCTCATGCTGTTCGTAGCTTCCGTTCAGGTCAGGAACGAAAACCACAGCTGTGGTATTGGCAGGGATCTCCACCTCAAGGATCACCCTGCCGGCTTCTACCTTCCATGATGAGGAGATGGTCCCGTACATCGATTCGTGGGTTGCAGATGCAGAGGTGAGTCCTCCTCCTATGGCGGGTTTGATGGTTATCCTTTTATAACCCGGCAGCTTTTCATCTGGATTGATCCCGGCAACAACCTTGTAGATCCAGTCACCGATAGCCCCGTAGGCGTAATGGTTGAATGAATTCATCAAATCTTCGTCACTGTCAGCTGTAAAGGCCCCCTTTTTATTGAATGTCCCGTCCGGCTTGATGCCATCCCACCGTTCCCATATGGTGGTGGCACCTCTTGTAACCGGGTAGAGCCACGAAGGGTACTCCTTTCTGGTGAGCAGGTTGAAGGCATCCTCGTTGTAACCGTACTTTGTCAGCACATGGCAGACCAGTGGTGTTCCCACAAAACCTGTAGTGATATGCCCGAATTTTCTGATGTCGTGCACATAGCGTTCAGCTGCCAATGCCTCTTTTTCCGGGGGGACCAACCCGAATGCAAGTGCCAGGGCATAGGAGGTCTGGGTGTTGGAGCCCACCCTGCCGCTTTTAGAGATAAATTCATCATCGAAGGCCTTTTTAATCTTCACCAGCAGATTAGAATAAATTTGCACATCCTTCTGCTTACCAAGCACTTTTGCCGTTTTGACCAGCAGCTCAGTAGAGTAGGCGAAGTAGGCTGATGATATGATGTCCTTGTCGGTGGTTGCCCCGGGGTAGTCAGAATTGTCGGTGGCAAAGGCCAGCCAGTCCCCGTAATGGAACCCGGTATTGTGCAGGTAATTGTCACCTGCAGCCCTTCGCATATACTCTACCCACCCCTTCATGCTTTCGTATTGGGTCTCCAGGATCCGGGTGTCACCATAATACTGGTAGATGGTCCACGGAACCACCGTGGCTGCATCGGCCCATGCCGCAGAACCGTATCCGCCCCCTTCACCCAGGACATTCAGGAAGGGGATGATGTGTCCCACGGCACCGTCCTCCCGCTGATCGGCAGCCACATCACCCATCCATTTTGTAAAAAACGATGCCACATCCATGTTAAATGCTGCGGTAGGGGCAAACACCTGTGCATCACCTGTCCACCCCAGACGCTCCTGCCGTTGGGGGCAGTCGGTGGGCACATCCAGGAAATTACCCCGCTGTCCCCACTGGATATTCTCCTGGAGCTTGTTGATCAGGGGTTCCGAGCAGGAAAAAGTTCCGGTGAGGGCCATGTCCGAGTAGATGACCTGACCTCTGAAATCTTCCAGATCCGGCATATAGTCCAGTCCGCTCACGGTAAAAAACCTGAAGCCCTGGAAGGTAAAATGGGGTTCAAAGGTGATCTCCCCATCCTTTGCAAATGTATAAGAGACCTCCTGTTTTGCACCTTTCAGGTTGGTGGTGTAGAAATTGCCATCCTTATCAAGGACCTCCGCATGGCGCAGGGTAACGGTCTCTCCCTCTGCTCCCCTGACATTAAATTTGATCCAACCCACCATGTTCTGTCCCATATCCACTACAGTATCCCCTTCAGGGGTCACCTGGATTCCGATGGGTTTGATCTCCAGCCTCTTTTTCACCGGTGGTCCCACCTGGGCAATAAGCATCTCTTTCGAACGATCGAGAATCTCTACGCTGCTCCACCCTGTGTCATCATAACCGGGCCGGTCCCATCCTGGCTTTTCCAGGCGTGCATCGTAGGTCTCACCCATATAGAAGTCGGCATAGCGGATGGGACCGGTAGAGGTATTCCAGGATCCGTCGGTGGCGATGACCTCCCGGCTCCCGTCCACATATGTAACCTCCAGTTGCATCAACATTGCAAGCTTGTCACCATAGTGGTTGCGGTTTGGTCTTGCCCATCCTGCCAGGTGTCCCCGGAACCAGCCATCGGCAACGGTTGCTGCAACGGCATTCTGACCGTTGACAAGCATTGAAGTGACATCGTAGGTCTGGTACTGCAGCCGCTTGTTGTAGGAGGTCCATCCCGGGGAGAAGAGGGCATCGCTGACCCGCTCTCCGTTGATTGTTAGTTCATAAATTCCTAAACTGGTGGCATATACCCTGGCTGATGTAATCTTTTTCTTCAGAGTAAACTCTTTTCGAAACATGGGAATGGGTTTCCCCTCCTTCAGATCACCCGCAATGCCGTCGGTGATCCACTTCGCTTTCCAGTCATCCGCCTTTAGCAGTCCCATCTCCCAGAAATCGGTTCCGGAGCTCCATTGTGACTGATGCTTACCACACCAGATCTTTACCCTCCAGCAGACCCTCTGTCCCGTCTCAAGTTCTGCTCCTTCATACACCACGTGTGTGGACCGGTCAGAGTGCACTTTTTCTGAATCCCAGAGCAGGTTGGCCCCCCTCTTCAGGTCATTGAGGGTGGGAGCCACCTGGATCCGGTAAGCGGTCTGCATGATCTCATTTTCGGACGAACCAATCTTCCAGCTTAGCCTGGGTTGCACTACATCTATTCCCTGTGGATTGGTTTTGTACTCGGTAACCAGGCTGGTAACCTGTGCCTTCTCTTTTTTTACCGCTGGTCCGGCAATCAAAATTGAACCATCCGTTGTCAGCATCAGTAGTGAGATTGAAATGATAACACCTTTGTAAAAGTTGGTTTTTAAATTCATTGTCAGATGTTTATTAGTTGTCAATTGCAGGCCAGCTTCATCGCCTTCAGGTTTTCGACCGGGGTGTTGACGGTGATTTCACATCCGCCGGCAAGGATGAACTCCCTGCCCTTCTCTTTTTCACAAAGCTGCCTGGTCACCTCCATGATCTCGTCAGCCTCCTTATCCTGGATCACCGCCACAGGGTCCAGGTTCCCGGTGCGTATGATATCATTGCCCAGTTTCTCATGGGCCTCGTCCATGTCGACCATCCAGTCCACGTCCACCAGATCGGGTTTCACATCCCCGATATCTTCCAGCAGATGGGTGATATCTCCGCAGATATGGAGTTTGACCCTGGCCCCAAGGGACCGGATGAATTCAAACAGGTCCGTGTGACTCTCTTTCACAAACTCCCGGTAGTTGTCCCCCGAGATCTGGGAGCAGATGGCATCCCCGACACCGATGATATCACAGCCCGCCTCCACCTGGGCACGGGCAAAATCTTTCGCCGTTACCATGGTTTTGTCAATGAGAACCTTCACAAAATCCGGCTCCATCATCAGCTTCAACAACACCTCGTTCACACCGGCCAGGTCGCAGCTCTCTGCCAGAGGTCCCTCGATCCACCCGATCACCGGGATATCCGGTCCCACCGCTTTTCTCAGCATAGAGGCCCCCTGAATGCGGTCCAGAGTTCGTTCTGAACGGTAGACATCGGGGTTCTTCAGGTTCCTGGCATCCTCGTAACTGTTGACCAGGATGTTCCTGCACCGCGGTACCGCCTCTTCCGGAAACCAGACATCTGCACCGAATGCCGATGTCTCCCGGTAGGGATCGGAGATCAGTCCAACCGAATCGGTTTCAAAATCCTCCATGCATTTCAGGTTGCAGGCGGTGAGCACCTTGTGGTCGGATGCAAACTCGCCGTAAGAGTATCCCGTGTAACGGGCTGCAAAATGCATCAGGATCGGATAGAAGGGGATCTCCTTACTCATTGTCAATGCGAATCTTATTAACACCTTCTTTTAATTTGACGGATGCTCCTTTCCATCTGAATTTTCCCTCCACTCCCGGTGGCAATGTAACCGATCCCCTGATTCCCTTCCGCCTCTTCTCCAGGTCAACCGTGATCTCTCCAAGGGGATGGGGCATCCTTCCCGACACAGATTCCAGCTCTCCCAGGTTGGGATGTACGGAGACTGACTCAAACCCCGGAGAGGCCGGTTCAATGCCGCAGACAGTTGCAAGAAAGTCGTAATTGGGACTGGCACTCCAGGCATGGCAGTCGGACCGGGAGGGTTCCGGCTCTTCGGGGAAGGTGGTCAGGCCGTTCTCAATGGCTTCATGCCAGGGACCGAGCTGATCCAGGTAGAGATCTCCCAATCCTGCTTTTTTCAGTGCCCTGAACAGGTAGAACCTGAAATAGATGGTGGCCTGAACCAGGCTGCTGTCAGACAGGACTTTCAACATCGCCTCCTCCTGCATACCCTCAGGAATGGTGTTGGTCAGCACCCCCAGGATGTTGGCATGCTGAGAATACACCTCTTTCGCGGGTGTCTGTGCCAGGAGTGCGTGCGTTTCATCGAAGCACTGTTGATACACCGCATCTTTCAGGGTCTCTGCCGATTGCCTGTACTTCTCTGCTTCCATGCTCTCGCCGAAGTATTCAAACATTTCAGCTGCTTTTTGCAATGCATCCACATACTGCAGTGCAATGATGGAGGAGGTGCCGCTGTTTATACCGTGCGGAACCCCGGTGGTATACTCCGCCGCCCAGTCCACAAAACACCACCAGCCGGGGTCGATCAGAAGTGGGTTTTCGACCGATTGCTTTGATTCGAAGTAGCTCAGAACACCCCTGATACCAGGCAGGAATTGTTTGATAAAAGCATCATCATTCCGGAGCATGAAGTAGTCGTGGATCATGGAGACCCAGATCAGTGAGAAGGTGGGGATAACCTGCTCCTGGGAGGTGGGATACCTGCTGAGGGTCAGGCCATCGGGCCTTCTGGAATTGTTAAACTGCTCCAGTGCGCGTCGTACCAGCCTGTCGTCGCCGGAGACGTACATGGAGACCAACGCCTGGATCCTGGTATCTCCGATATACTGCAGCTGTTCCCAGAAGGGGCAGTCCATGTAGCTCTCCATGGCACAGAGCCGGGCGGTGTGCCAGCCAATATCCCAGATGGACTGAAGCGCCGGATCTGTGCTCTCGAAAAGTGCATTCTCCTCCAATGGATATGCAGTAAAAATATTATAATAGTCATTTATAATCAAGGATTCTCCGGATGTTTCAATATCCATGCGGGCATACCTGAAGGTGCGGTTCCAGAGCGGACGGTAGAGGGCCGAGTCCATTCCGTGGTGCTCAAAAATATCGGTGTAGCCGTGCAGGTATTTTCCCTCAACGGTGTTCCTGTTACCCTTCTTGTGCGCCTTGTGGTCCTCATACAGGGATTCATTGTAGGTGATCCTGATCACCGCATCTTTTCCCTTACTTAGCAACAGTTCGGGGTACCCGACGGTCAGGTGCTCCATATCAATCAAAATGGAGGCTTTGGCATTAGCCTCGATCTCCAGGGGGAGGTCCAGGGTGGCTATCTCCTGCTGCAGTCCGATGGCTCTGCGCACAACGGAGATATTCTCCCGTTTCTCCTCCATAAAGGGGATATCCCTGGGTACCATGAAGCGGTCCCCACCATATACAAAGCCGGGATCTTTACCGGGGGCAAAGGGTGTAGCCTCTATCCATTTCGAGTCATCGTAAGCCCTCTTTTCCCATCCAAATGGGAACAACGCTCCATTGATCCTGTCTGCTGTGCCAATGGCTCCGTACATGCCATGGGGTGCACCGCGGGGATTGTTTGGACTGTAGGCTTGATTTTGCATTACCAGCCATCCCGGAGCCCCTGTGTTTAGGGTCCGGTGGGCCGGATCTGATGATCGGACGATTAATCCTGTATAGTGGGAGAAGTGGATAAACGGCCTGTATTTCCCGTAATTCCATACCTGGACTGCCAGGACATTCTTGCCTTCTGTCAGGAACGAAGCGATATCGACCGTCTCGTAGTTCCAGTGCATGGGATCGCTGCTTGCAGGGCCAAAACATACAGGGAGTCCGTTCACAAAGAGCCTGTACCGGCTGTCGCCCGATATATCAATCTCCAGGCTGCCCGGTACTGAATCGAGCTCAAACGGTCTCCTGAAATGAACTACTTCATAGGTCTGCCCATTCGATTCGGGATGGTTGATCCAGGATGCATCCCACATCCTGTCATGCAGGTTAAAATCGGATTTCTGGGCATGCAGCAGGTTCATCACACCTGTCATGGTGAACCATAAAACCACCACCAGGGGTAAGTTGTGCAGGATTCTTCTACTTTCCATATTCTGACGTAATGATAAATACCGATGCGCTCCAGCCCATGAGTGGTGGCATCTCATATTCGTTGTTTACTTCGATGGTTCCGTTGGCCACATTGTACTTCTCCCAGATATTTCCGGTCTCTTTAAAATTCTTCACCACCAGGTTGGTATATTTATCGGCGATGCGTTGTGCATCCTCTTTATATCCATATTTGTCCAGACCAAAGACGGCCAGGTACTGGAGGTTGGCCCATCCATTCGGGTAATCCCACTGGTACACATACTCCCGTTCGCCCGGTTCACAGGCTGTGATTCCGTAGTCCATCTCCAACCTCTCAAGGTTGTTCTTAATTTGAGCTGCCTGCTCTTCTGTCGCAACCCCACTCCACATTACATTGAAATTTGCTGCTGAAAAGGTCTCAGACAGTGATCCGTTTACAAAATCATGGTCATAGAAGAGGCCATCGTCCGGGTTATAGCAGTATTTGTTGATCAGCTCCCTTCGTTTTTCGGATCGTTCAGTCCACTTCTCACCGCCTTCCCATCCCAATTCTGAGTAGTAATATGCAAAGTTCTGCTCATACATGTAGAGATTGCAGTTCAGGTCCACCGGGTTGAAGTCCTCGCACCTTGAGACGAAACGTGGTGAAAAATCCCAGCCCGATTCTGCCTCCCCGATGAAATGTGACCCCACAGCGATCCGCTGCTCATCGGTAGCGATTCCTGTGGTGTCAAAATTGGGAAACCGGCTGAACAGATAGTTGTAAAAGGTGAGTAACTCCTCATCTCCTGCCTGGTTGGAGTACCTGTTGAGCCCCGTGGGGGTCAACCGCCTCTCTATCCAGAATCCCGCGTATTCAGTCTCCAGCGTTTTGCACGCCTTTTCCAGCCACTCCTTATCTCCTGTGTTTTCGTAAATACTCCTGACCATCATGCTGGCATAGGGGGGCTGTGAGCGGGAGAGGTAGCGTTTATGGGATCCGTTGGGCATGAAGCCAAAGCGATCGATCTGGTAGAGGATATTCTCTGTATTGTTTTTTGCCTGTTCCAGATGACCTTCAACGATGAGTCCCGCGTTCATAAAGTAGGTATCCCAGTAGTACATCTCCTGGAACATACCTTTGATGGCCGGTACACTGTATGGATTGGGCAGCCCGAAATAGTCGACCGAATCCTGGGTGTTGTACCTGATGGTGTTGGGAAGGTTCTCGCTGATAAAGTCTCTGACCTGCTGTACATCTTCAGGCAGTTTTGTCTTGCAGCTCATGACCGTGATCATGAGTGGGATGGCAAGTAGTGTTGTTGTACTTTTCATGGGTTTTGTTTTAATTGTAGCTTTTGGGTTTAGGCTCAAGCATCTTCACAAGGTCATCCTTGATGCTCCAGGCATGAAAGAAGTTGCCCCGGGGATTATAATGCCCGATAAAATATTGTTCCAGGTACTCCACTGTACTGCATTTGTACTTCTGGTAATCGATCAGATGTCTCTGCATCAGATCCACATAAGGCAGCCCCCTCTCCTCCATATATTTGATAAACTCAGCATCGAAACGTTCGCCCTCATTGATCATTTTACCCACCTCATAGCTGTTATAGGACAATACATAGAGCACCTTTTTGTTGTTTGTTGCTGCAAACTCATCGATGAGTTCCACGATTTTTTTTGTTGAGAAGAGGGCTGCATCGGTATGGATCTGATGGCTTAGTTCATTCATTGATTTTGAATCGTCGATCCGTGTATTGATCCCATGAGTAGAGGTTAGTTCTTTCAGGTTGCTGTACTGTTGATCACCGGGTTGAGCTGTATTGACCCGGTGCGACAGCATCAGTTTAAAGGCAAAATCGTCGCTGAACCGGTTGAGTACCCACTTCAGGTCGCACAGATTATACACCTCTTCAGGGGTCGGGCAGGGGTTTGGATGCTCTGTAATGGAGTTCTTTTCCATATTCACTTCGAGATAGGGCAGGGTTACCTCACCAAAACCGTTTTCGTGATATGCTCTTCGATCTACCCTGATGCTTCTCCAGGAGTCGAGGTTGCGGTAGTGGTCGTCGCTATAGATGTTGAAGATGATAAAATCTGCCGGGGTTTTCTCCTCCTCCTTCAACATTCTCAGGTAAGCCTGGTATACCGACCAGCCTCCAATTCCGAAGTTGCGAAGAGGCTCTCCGATATGCGCTGCGAGTATCTCCTGCCAGGTTTCGCCATCACTCACCTGGTGGCACTGGGTAAAGCTGTTGCCGTAGGTATTGATCCGGCACAACTCGCCGGCATAATTGATCAATTTCCGGGGCCCCTGTCCGTCATCTTCATAGGTGTACACACACTTTGAGCTGTCAACACCATCCTGTACCACTGTACTGTACAGCAGCCACCCCAACTCACCGTCATACTGCGCCCACCGGTCCATGCCATTGAGCCACCTCTCAACATCCTCTTTCTCATAAACAAGCTCTTTAGCAAAGGCGACTGCTGCGCTGTCAAACGCTGATATCTCTTTTAATTCCTGTCCAGACTGAGGTGCTGCCAAAGATGCTTCACCGACAGGTTTCGGGCCATTCGTGCAATTTTGCATGATCACTGTAAACAACACGAGCAATAGTAATTTGGTATTCATGGGTTCATTTAATGATTAAAGAACTGTTTTGCATTGCGGTACATGATCTTCTCAGCAATCACATAAGCATCCTCCCTGCTGAAGTAGCCCTCACTGACCAGTTCGGTGAGTACCTGTGCCACGCCTAACCGAACCATGTAGGCATGGCCCGGAATAAGCTCCACCGATTGATAATCACCTCCGAATACAAATATTTTATTAACTGGAGCGATGGTCAGGTACTGCTTCAGGAAGTTGCGGGTGGCCACATGGTCAATGATCCAGCTCCAGCTCATCTCTACGTAAGCGTTGGTATGGTGCTTGACTACGGCAAGCAGTTCGTTCTGGAAGGGATAAGCAATGTGCATGAAGACGAATTTTCGTCCCTCTCCCTGGTCATTAAAACATAACTGTGATGCATGGGTCATGTTGGTTTCCAGGTTCCCCAGGTTCATGTAATCGGCGCCGGCATAGAACCCGGTATGCATCTTTACCGGGAGATTATGTTTGGTTGCCACACCGGTACAATACCAGAAGAGGTGGTCCTCCAGCATTTTCACCTCTTCCGGGGTTACATCACTTCCATCTATTTTCCGTACAAAGATATCCTCCACATCCTCTTTCTCTACACGGTCATAATTGATCTCACGGTGGTAGGCATCCTGGGTTTTTACTGCAACGGATCGTGATGCATAGTTGTCAAACCACCAGTCAATCACCCGGTACCAGTCACCAATAGATTCCACCTCAATGCCGGCCGGTTCGTATAGAAGTTGCATGCTTTCCCTGTTCAGTTGTCCGGAAGAGAACATGCCCAGCAGACCGATATCATGCATCAACAGGTCCGGGTTGTCCAGCTCCACAAAGGGTGTATTCAGTGCAAAAACAGAATCTTCCCATATATGGTTTACATGACACGCCTCTACATTGGCCACATCATGCAACACATGTTTGTAGAATCCCTCTTTTTTCAAGGCCAGGTACTTTTCATTCAGCAGCGGCACACTCTCCCTGTTCAGCTCCTCAATACCATAGAGCATCCGTATGGAGTGTTTGATGGCACGGGCATACCCAGTGTGTTCAATATTCTCCCAGTAGGGTTCAAGCAGATCCCATTTCGCAACAGGGTCAAGGGTATCCGAAAAAATCTGACCGATCACCTCCTTTGGCATTCCCGATACAGCAAAGTCGGATTGAAAATAACTTCCAAAAAAGATGGTCCAGTCATCGGCAGGGTACAAGGTTTTACTGTATGTTCTATTCAAACGGGTCGATTCTGACACCAGGTGTTCATGGGTGTCGATCAGTGGGGTGTTCAGGACCTTGTCCCAGATCTGCTTGTCAACGCCAGCCGGAACAGGCTCCTGGGGGAACACCGGAAGCATGGATAGCCGAATTAGCGAAAAAACAATGAGTAGACTCTTCATGGCAATCAGGTTGGTTTCAGACAAAGATAAAAGATAAAGAGGCAGTAAAACAACTACCACTTTATTTGATCACTGGCAATTGTTATATATTTAACAATCCTTTGTAAATTATCAGAGAGAAAACGATTTCATTTTCAAATCATATTATTATGAAGAGATTTAAGACCATACAATTAGCCCTGAGAAGCTATCTGTTAATTGCAGGATCCGTTCTGCTCATCTTCTCCTGTTCGGTCACTCCTGACAACCAGGAGTGCAGGGAGAGGGCCTTTAACGGCCCCTATGAAAACGAGTACCTGAACCGGGTTGCATTCCCCATGGGAGGCATCGGTGCGGGGATGATCACCCTGGAGGGAACAGGGGGAATCTCACACGTTTCGGTCCGCAACAAGCCGGACATTTTTAACGAACCAAACATGTTCGCGGCCATCTCTGTAAAGGGGATTGAGAACGGGGCCAAGGTACTTGAGGGGCCGGAGGCGGACTGGAAGGTGTTTGGCAGTCCGTTTACCGGAAACGGTCACGGGCAGGGTGCTGATGGTTACCCCCATTTTGAGAAGGCCTCATTTTCCGCGCGTTTCCCCTTTGGAACGGTCCAACTTGAGGATAAGGATATTCCTCTTGAAGTCAGCATTACCGGATGGAGCCCTTTTATTCCCGGCGATGCAGACAGGTCCAGTCTGCCGGTGGCCTCCCTGGAGTATACATTTAAAAACAGTTCCGGCAAAGCCGTGGAGGCGCTCTTCTCTTTTCATGCTGCAAACCTGATGCAAATACATAACAAGGGTTCATGGTGGACACAGCCTGAAGAGGGAAACGCTGTTTCAGGCATACGAAACGGTTTCCTGCTAAGCCAGTCCTGTCTGCCCGACAAAGCACATTACAAGGGTGATTTTGCTGTATTTACGGATCAGAAGAGTACGGTAACTGACCTTTGCTGGTTCAGGGGAGGATGGTTTGATTCCAGGACCATTATCTGGAAAGATGTGAGTGAGTTCACCTACCAGGAGGACACCACCACGGAGGGATCCACAGGTGCCTCCCTCTACGTGCCGGTTGACCTGGAGCCGGGGGAGGAGAAGACCATTCAATTGCAGATGGCATGGCATGTGCCCCATTCGGACCTGCGAATCGGACCGGAGCCTACTGAAGAGGAGAAAGCAGAGGCCGGAGAGGCTTCTTGCGATCCGGGATCCGGTTGCTGTCCCCCTGATGGCGGACTCTATTATGAACCATGGTATGCGGGTCGCTTTAAGGATATCAACAACCTGGTCCGGTACTGGACCAGTGAATACAGCGACCTCAGGTCCGGTTCAAAAACTTTTTCAGAAGCATTTTACAACTCCACCCTTCCCGGTGAGGTGATTGAAGCCATCGCTGCCAACCTTACTATCTTAAAATCACCCACAATACTTCGCCAGAAGGATGGCAGACTCTGGGCTTTTGAGGGGTGTTCGGATGCTTCCGGGTGTTGTCACGGCTCCTGTACCCATGTATGGAACTATGCCCAGGCCATTCCCCACCTCTTCCCGGAACTGGAACGAACACTCAGGGAGACTGAATTTGAGGTGAGCCAGGATCAATCAGGTCATCAGAATTTCAGATCGGCAATCCCTATACGCCACACCGATCATAATTTCCATGCAGCTGCAGACGGACAGCTGGGCGGGATCATGAAGATGCACCGGGAGTGGAGAATCTCGGGGGATACCAAATGGATGAAAGAGCTGTTGCCGGCCGTGAAAAACAGCCTTGATTACTGTATCGAAATGTGGGACCCGGAGGGGAAGGGGATTCTTGAGGAGCCCCACCACAACACCTACGATATAGAGTTCTGGGGACCAGACGGGATGTGCACCAGTTTCTACCTGGGGGCACTCAAAGCATACATTGCTATGGGCAGTGAGGCAGGGTTTGATGTTGTTGAATACGAGAAGCTTTTTGAGAAGGGCAGGAACTATATTGAGAATGAATTGTTCAACGGGGAATATTTTATCCAGAAGGTGCAGTGGGAGGGTTTGAAGGCAGAGAATCCGGTTGAGGCTTCAGAAAAGAGCATCGGGGGAGAGTACTCGCCGGAGGCTCTCGGACTTCTTCAGAAGGAGGGACCAAAATACCAGTATGGAAATGGTTGCCTTTCAGACGGTGTCCTGGGCAACTGGATAGGGGAGATGTGTTACCTGGACAATTTCCTGGATGCTGAGAAGGTGAAGAGCCACCTTGTTTCAGTCCACAGATACAATTTTAAACCTGATCTGACCGACCATGTGAATCCCCAGCGTCCCGGCTATGCCATCGGAGATGAGGGCGGATTGCTGCTCTGTTCATGGCCTGCGGGAGATGAACCGTCACTGCCTTTTGTCTACAGCAATGAGGTGTGGACCGGGATTGAGTACCAGGTGGCCTCCCACCTGATGATCGCCGGTGAGGTGGAGAAGGGACTCGATATTGTCAGGGCAGCCAGAGAGCGTTATGACGGCAGGGTCAGGAACCCATTCAATGAGTATGAGTGCGGACACTGGTATGCCAGGGCCATGAGCAGTTATGGCATGCTGCAGGGACTCACCGGGATCAGGTACGATGCGGTCGATCAATCGATGGCTATCGACTCAAAGGTGGGTGACGACTTTGTCAGTTTTTTCTCCACACAGAGTGGCTGGGGGAATATCGAAGTCGGGGATGGACAGATCGTTGTCAGGGTGGCTTACGGACACCTGGATCTTCAGGAGCTGAATATTACCTCTGAAAAAACTATTGGTGAAGTCACTGCAGGCTCCGAGGAGGTGCAGGCCTCTCTGGAGCAGGAGGGCAACCACCACCGGGTGCAGTTCGAAAAGGTGGTGAAACTGGACCAGGGGGAAGCGCTGGTTGTCGTGTTTCGGTAGGTATAGATAACGTGCTTAAAACCAGCATTTCAACAAAATAATTTCGTTGATTTTTTCTGCTGTATCTTATAAATTTTCAACATTTATGAGAACTGCGAAAATTTAGTTATTATTATCGTTTCTATTGTTACAATTGCAATTTGAGCTTAACCAAATAGAGATTGTGAAAGACAGCTCTGATAAAGAAATATGGGACGATTTCAGAAATGGAGAGGAATATGCGCTTAGCCATATTTATCATCAGCATATACACCTTCTCTACCGTTATGGTAAAAAATTTGTTTCCAATGACGATCTGATAAAAGATACGATCCAGGATCTGTTTTTCGATTTAATCAAATCCAGGAAAAAACTGGGCGAAACCGATAATATCAGGTTTTATTTAATGGCATCATTCAGGAGGAAACTTGCCACGAATCTAAAAAAGCAAAACCGGGCATTGGACATTCATCCCGAAAGAATAATGAAAGCGGAAATAACCTACTCTGCCGAAAAGATAATAATTGATAAAGAGGAGCTAACAAACGTTGAGGAATTAATTCATAAAGCATTAGAAGAGATAAGTCCAAAACAACGTGAAATTCTCTTTTATCGTTACTCCTGCAATCTGGATTACGAACAGATTTGTGTGATTATGTCATTAAAATACGATTCTGCCCGTAAATTGGTTTTCAGGGCGTTAAAATCGTTAAAAGGAAATTTGTCCGGTACCGATATTCAATCTTATTACTCAGGCATTGTTACGAAATAACTTCTTATTTCGTAACAATGCCTGGGCTTTTCCCCCAAAGAATAGCTTTTCTGAAAATTCAGTCTGGTTTTTTGTCCACAAAAAAACGACAGGCCTCTTTATGTTATTAGAGAAGCATAATATCCTGAATCATCATTTCAAAAACAATTAAAGTAGAACGTGAAGAATAAATATCTGAAATACAGTCTTGAGGAATTTCTTGATGACAGGCAATTTGTATCATGGGTTTTAAGAAAGAGAGACAATGATGAATGGTTGAAGTTAATAGATAACCATCCCGAGATTAAATCCAAAATAGGAGAAGCCCGCGAAATAATTTCACTGCTAAGCGATAGTTATGAGGTGTTGGATGAAGACTGCGTTCTGGAAATGTGGCAGAATATTGAAAGATTCGAAAAGTCACACATTCGGAAAGTCAGGACAATCATAAAGTTGAGAAGAGGTCTTGGTTGGGCGGCATCAGTTTTACTTATTATTTCACTGAGCGTTTTTGGTTTTCTCTATTTAAATGAAAAGAGGTCCGGGTACAGGTTTGCATCTTCTGAAAGTGCTGCTCAAAATAGCGAAGCCAGGTTAATTCTTTCCGATGGAGAAGAGATTGTGCTAACCGGTAATAATTCAATCATCTCTGTGGATAATAGGAGCGAATCGGTGAGGGTCAACAACAGTGTAATCGTTTTATCAGATAAGAAAACGGGAAAGGTTAATGAAGTTCAGATGAACAAGGTTGTAATTCCTTATGGCAAAAGATCGGAACTGCTTTTGGCCGATGGTACCAAAGTATGGCTAAACGCCGGAACCCACCTGGCATTTCCCTTAGAATTTACAGAAAAAAACAGGGAGGTATTTCTTGAAGGGGAGGCATATTTTGAGGTGGTTAAAAATGATCAACAACCTTTTATTGTTAATGCCGGTGAGTTAGATATAGAGGTGTTGGGGACTCATTTTGTTGTATCAGCTTATCCTGGGGAGAATACTGAAGCTGTGCTGCTGGAAGGATGTGTGGCTGTTAGTAATCCTTCAATATTCGGGTTAAGAAGAGATGAAGTAATATTAGAACCTAACCAGAAGGCATCATTCGATAACCAAAATAGAACCATTGCTGTTTCTAATGAACCTGAAACCGATATGTATGTTGCCTGGACCAGGGGATGGTTAGAGTTTTCGAAAGAGAGCCTGCAATCGGTATTTAATAAAGTACAGAGGTATTATAACATAGAGATTACAGTACCTCCGAATTTCCCGTATTCAGAACAGATTTCCGGAAAACTCGATTTAAAAGAATCATTGGAAGATGTAATGATTGTTCTTGGTGGCGTGGCAAAAATCGACTACAAGATTAGTGGGGATACTGTTTATGTAGATGAACAATTAAAACGATCGCCAATGAAGTAAACCTATAATAAACGAGAACCGGAAAGCCTGTCCGCTCGCCGGTTCTCTACTAGACTAGACTAAACAAACTATTTAATCTAAAACATACCAAATCTATGAAAAAAGAGCGAAATGTGCTACGCTATTCAGGCAGTAGTAAGACTAATCTCTTGTTAAAAATGAAATTCCTCTCTATTCTGTTGTTTGCGATATTATCAGTTTCGGCAACCGAAACCATCTATTCGCAACAGACCAAATTTAATCTGAATCTAAATAACAGTACCGTTAAACAGGTGTTTCAGGAGATTGAAGAGAACAGCGAATTTATCCTGCTGTATAACGAACAGATTACTGATGTAAACCGAAAGGTTGATATTGAGGTCAGAGACGAAACGGTTGAAACAATTCTCGATCAGGTTTTTGAAGGAACTAACATCACATACGAGATTTACGATCGCCAGATTGTGATTTTTGAAGATGAAAAAGCTGAGACTCTACCCATCGAAAAAGAGAACGAGAATTCTGGTATTCTACAGCAAAAAACCATTTCCGGTACAATAATTGATGAATCCGGCGAGCCACTACCCGGTGTAACAGTGCTTGTTAAAGGGACCACCAACGGAACAGTTACCGATGTGGATGGTAACTATACAATCTCAGCTGTTCCGGAAGGTGCTGTTCTGTATATCTCATTCATCGGGATGGAAACTCAGGAAATTGAGGTTGCTGACCAAACTGTTATTAATGCGGTAATGAAAAGTGCCGCTATTGGGTTGGAAGAGGTTGTGGCAATTGGCTACGGGGTTCAAAAGAAAGAGAGCGTGACCGGGTCTATTGCTACAGTAAAAGGCTCGAAACTGGCAGAAGCACCGGTAGCAAGTACCACAAATACGTTGGCTGGACGTTTGCCCGGATTAATATCCAAACAGGAAAACGGTCGTCCTGGCAATGATGCTGCAGCGCTCAGCATCCGTGGATTTGGCACGCATCTGCTAACCATTGTGGATGGAGTAGAAGCTGATATTAATTCCATTGACCCAAATTCCATTGAGTCTGTTTCGGTCCTGAAAGATGGAGCAGCATCGATATATGGTTCCCGTGCCGGTAACGGGGTCATACTCATTACAACAAAACGGGGTAAGGTAGAAGAAGCACAAATAAGCCTGAATTCAACCTATTCGTGGCAGGGAGTTACCATAATGCCCGACAAGGTAAGCTCGGGACAGTATGCCGAAATGTTGGTGGAAAAATGGGAAAATACGGGTTCCATCGGACCCTCCCCATATTCACCTGAGCAAATTCAAAAGTTTTATGATGCGGCTGATCCTTATTTATATCCCAATACTGACTGGCATGAAGAGCTGATCAGAGACTGGGCACCTCAACAACAACACAATCTTTCTGTTCGTGGCGGGAATGAACATGTCAGATATTATGGTTTCCTCGGATATCTTAACCAGGAAACCATGTTTAAGAATCACGGAGGTGTCTATAACAGGTATAACCTGCAATCAAATCTGGATGCAAAGATAACTGATCAACTTTCACTCCGTCTGGATTTGACCAGCATAAACAGGGTACAGAAGTTTCCTAAAGTTTCCCAGGATATAGAGCCGCTGCAGGGTGGTGCTGTCTGGGGGGCCTACTGGAATACTTTGCCAATATATCCTGCTCATCTTCCCGATCCGGACAAATATCCTTACAACGGAGAGGCAGGACAGGCTGATATTGTGACGAACAGGACGATTATTGGTTACGATGATACTTATGTATATGACTTGAAAGGTACCCTTGCACTTGATTACAAAATTAAGTGGGTGCCTGGTATGTCTGCCAAAGCCCTTGGCAATATAACCCAGTTGTTTTCGAGGAATAAAATATTTCAAAAACCGGCTGATTATTTTTTCTATGAACCAGCAAGTGATACATATACCTATGCAGGGGGATATTCTGCGAAAGCTTTGATGGGTGAATCCAGGAATGAAGACAAGATGATAACCACACAACTTTCTTTGAATTACACAAAGTCTTTTGGGGATCATTACATCAATGCACTTGCATTACATGAAGCTATTGATTATAGTGGTAATAATCTTTATGCAGGCAGACTTAACTTTTTAACACCGGCAATTGATCAGTTATATATTGGCAGTTCAGAAGATATGACGAATTATGGTACCGGGTATGAGATGGGGCGAAAAAGTCTTGTGGGAAGGTTGAACTATAAGTATCAGAACCGGTACATTATTGAAACTTCGTTCAGGGCCGATGCCTCGGCAAAATTCCCGGCCAATAGCAGGTGGGGGTATTTCCCAAGTGTTTCAGCCGGTTGGATTATCAGCAAGGAAGGATTTATGGGTAATCTTTCTCAGCTTGAACACCTGAAACTGAGAGCAAGTTATGGTGCATCCGGTAATGACTATATCGGGAACTTCCAGTATCTGTCCGGGTATCTTCTGGGCAATACGTACATACTGGGAGAAACAGTACAGGGCGTCAGGGCAAAAGAGCTGGAAAACCAGAGCTTAACATGGGAAAAAGTTCAAATTGTTAATGCAGGTTTGGATTTTTCTGCGTTTAGCAGAAGATTATACGGTGAGGCTGATCTGTTTTACAGAAAGGTTTCAGATATCCTGGGACAAAGAACTTCCAGTGTCCCTTCCACTTTCGGGGCCGTTCTACCAATTGAGAATATCAATATTATGGACAACAGGGGGTTCGAGTTTAAACTTGGTACCTCGGGAAATTATAGCGGATTGTTCATGGATCTGAATGCAAACATCTCATGGACAAGGGCCAAATATGTATACTTTGACGAACCTGAATATGAAGATCCTGACCAGCTGCGTATCGTTCAGAGAACAGGCCGGTGGGTTGACCGGATCTATGCCTATGTATCGGAGGGGTTGTTTACTTCAGAGGAGGAGATAGACGCTTTAGAATACGATATGGATCAGTTGGGCAATGCAACCTTGCATCCAGGAGATATTCGTTACAAAGATGTGAATGAGGATGGTATTGTGGATTGGAAAGATCAGGTGGAGGTAGGTACAAGTACCATACCCAATTGGATGTACGGGATTAACCTGAGTGCCCAATATGAAGGGTTTGAATTATTTGCTCTTTTCCAGGGAGCATTTGGATATTATACCTGGGTAAATATTGTGGATAATACGGATGTTTTATACAATGAACATTGGACCGAAGATAACAACCATAAAGATGTGCTGTTGCCAAGACTTAATGGTGCTGCCACCAATAATTACGGGTCAACACATTTTCTTAAAGAGGCTGGTTATTTTAGATTGAAGTCTTTGAATTTCGGGTATTATCTCCCCACAAACTGGATGCAGAAATTGAACATTGTAAGCTTTAAGGTTTTTGTTGCCGGTACCAACCTGCTAACCCTGGACAAGCTAAAAGAGTACAAAATGGATCCTGAGGCTCCGGCTGGCAGATCAGGATTGTACTATCCGCAGCAAAAAACGATCACAGCAGGTATTAATCTTACATTCTAAACAAACCGATCACATGAAAACGATATATAGAATAATCATATTGGGGGTATTATTGACTTCTTCTTCATGTATGAAAGAGGTGTTGGATAAAAAACCTCTGGATATCATATCAAGTGCTGATTTATGGAGTGATGCCAGCCTGATAGAGTCATACCTGGCCCAGACCTATTACCAGTCATATGTGCTGACCAACGATTGTACGGAGGATGATATATGGGGATACAGTGATGCATGGTTTGGTCAGTTCGTAGTGAATGACATGAGTGATGAATGTAAGGCCAACTGGTGGAACGGACCGGCAATGAATAAGAAGTATTTCGGCCTGAATGTAGATGGCGGAGTGTTGGAATGGTGGGAAGGTTCGTATCAGGTAATTCGCATGCTTAACGAGTTCATAGCCAAAGTGCCTGAATCGCCTATTGATGAGGAGCTCAAATCATACAGGACTGCCGAGGCCCGTTTTTTAAGAGCATTTAATTACTTCTCAATGGTAAAACGCTATGGGGGAGTTCCATTAATTACCTATGTACAAAGTCTGGATGAACCTGATGAGGCGCTTTATCCGGCACGTAATACAGAAAAAGAGGTTTATGATTTTGTGATAGATGAGGTGGATGAGATCCTTAATGATCTTCCCGAAGCTACAACAGATTTCGGGCGCCCCTCCAGGTATGCTGCATTAGCGCTACAGAGCAGGGCCGCATTGTATGCAGCAAGTATTGCCCAATTTGTTAGCGTCCAGTTAGAGGGGGTTGTTGGAATTGATGAATCACTGGCTAATGAATATTATCAGATTTCGTATGATGCGTCAAAAGCCATTATGGATGGTCCGCATGACCTTTATAATGTGGATGCAGATAAAGTAGAGAACTTTAAGAACGTTTTTCTTGTAGAGGATAACATCGAAGTAATTTTTGCAAGAAAGCATGATTATACCAGCAGGTTTAGTGGTGGTACAGGATGGTCCTACGATTTCTTCCAGGCACCCTCTCCATGCGCATGGGGAGGAGGAAACCAGGATGGGGTTTATCTTGAAATGATTGAAGAATTCGAGAACATTGATGGTTCATCAGGTAAACTGGACAGAGTGGCTATTCAACAGGGTTTGTGGACAGTAGACGAATTATTTGGACAGAGAGAACCACGTTTTAAGGCTTCAATTTATACGCAGGATGATGTATGGAAAGGAGCAGTAGTTGATTTTCATAATGGACTGGTTCTTCCTGATGGTACAATTAAATTAGATGCTTCTTATGAAGGAGTGATGGCTGTTGGAGATCAGTTCACAATAAAAAGAGGAACAGGAGCCACCAGTTTTGGCGTGATGAAGTATCTTGATGAAGGTCACGATACGATGGGGCCAAGGGCATCTTCAGGAACTGATTATATCGTATTCCGCTATGGTGAAGTATTATTGAATTTCGCAGAAGCTGCATTTGAACTGGGCAAACCTGCAGAAGCAATGGATGCAATGAACTTATTGCGCGACAGGGCTGGTGTAGCACTGCTGACATCCATCGATCAACAAATAATTCGTCATGAACGCAAAGTAGAACTTGCCTTTGAAGGCCACAGGTATTGGGATGTAAGGAGATGGCGAACAGGTGTCGAAACCCTGGGCAGAACTTTCTCAGGACTAAGGTTCATACTTGATTATACCACCCGGAAATATAAAATGGAGGTGATTGATCCTATTGAGGGAGACTTTATCCCTGTATTTAGCGAGGCAAACTATTACTTGCCAATTACCATGGTAAGAACGGGGAATAATCCAAACCTGGTGGAAAACCCTGGTTATTAATGAAAAAATTACTATTCGTAACAGTATTGATCTTTTCATTGATTTCGTGTTCTGACAATAAAAAGGCAGTAAATGACGATACTGAAAAGAACAACTCATTTGCTGTTTTATATCCAAATGTCAGAACAGGTAACCGGACATTTGATATAGCATACAGGATTGCTGTTGGGGATCTGTTCAGCAATATTCAGGAACATAAAAGCGAACTAACAGGAAATGAAGAACCTGTCATTATTGCAGGCATTGATTATTCCAGGCCCTGGGTTAGAGATGCCGCAATTAATTCATGGAACGGAGGTTCGTTTATTGTTCCGGAAATTGCCGAAAATACATTGTTCTCAATTGTTAAAAAGAGGGACAATGGAAAATATAGGATTATCGGACAGTACTGGGATGCTATTATTTGGGTTACCGGTGCATGGAATCACTATTTAGTAACAGGAGACAGGGCATTTTTAGAAAAAGCTTTTAATGTTTCTAAGGATGAAATTGAGTTTCTTGAAAGAACGGAATTTAATAGAGACTATCATCTTTTCAGGGGCTTAGGATGGAGTGATGGTGTAGCAGAGTACCCCGAAAAATACGCTAAAGCAGGCGGGCACAGTGATGCTTTTCGTTGGCCTGAATTCAATAAGGAGAAAGCCGCTACAACCGGTCATGGAATTCCCATGATGTCAACTTATGCAAATACCCTTTATTACAATGCTTATAAGATCCTGAAAAAAATGTCTGATGAGTTAGGGGGAAATGAGGGTGAGAAGTGGGATGATAAAGCTGCAAAGATAAAAGAAGCAATAAACAACCATTTATGGAATGATAGCACAGGACAATACAACCTCTATATTGATGAGGATGGTATTTGTGAGATCCAGGAAGCCCTTGCAAACACCTATGCAATCATGTTTGGTATTACCAATGACAAGCAAACGAAGTTAATTTTTGAGAATCAGCATATCTCATCTGCCGGAATAACATGTGGTTGGCCTGAGTTACCCCGTTTTAAAGAGATGAACAAAGACGGAATGACTTTCGGAAGGCACAATGTAACTGTTTGGCCACATATACAGGGAATGTGGGCAGATGTCGCTGCTAAAAACAGAGAAGTTGACAAGTTTGCTTTTGAATTCAGGACGCTTGCAAATCATGCCGTAAGAGATATGCAGTTTTCCGAAATGTATCATCCTGTTTCAGGAGCACGATACGGGGGAATGCAGATTGGTGGGGGAGGCAAGATCGTTTTGTGGCAATCGACCAGGCGGCAAACCTGGGCTGCTACAGCTTTTATCAGAATGGTTTATAACGGAATTTTCGGAATCAGGTTAAACAATGAAGGAGTTGAATTTTTTCCTGTTGTACCCAAAGAACTGTCTGATATAAAAATGACCAATCTGAAATACAGAAATATGATATTGAATATCTCTATAAAAGGTAGTGGCACAGAAATAGAGTCCTTTAAGGTGAATGGTGCTGAGAAAGACAAAGCATCTATTTCAAACAGAGAAAGAGGTGTTCAGAATATTGAAATTCGACTTAATTAAAACACAGTTTAAAATCGTTTGATATTAACTTAGAACAAGAAACTATGAAAAACAACTACACTAACAGCGTAAAGGCCATTTTGGTTTTCACAATTGTAATCGTAACTGCAGTTGGTTTGAAAGCACAGGTAAATTATGATTTTACAGAATCAATGACCGAAGATATTATTATTGAGTTCGATGCAACAGTAAGCGCAAAACCTGCATGGAATGAAATCTATCTAAAATCAAATACAGATACTGCTGACTTTGATAATTTAAATATGATATGGTTACATTTTGGAGATGGTAACATTAAATATGTACCTGGTATTACAGGATTAGATCTGGTAGAATCCACATTTCCATACGAAATAGATCAAAAAATTAATTTTCAGGTAGACGTATCTTTTTCACCAAAAATTTTACATGTTTTAGCTAAAAATGATGGAGTTGCGGATTATACAGTAGTTCTTCAAAATTTAGATTGGTCGGAAGGAAAGGATGCTGAAGGGAATGGGAATGGTCAATTTTCAGCAGATCAACTAGATAGATTACAAACAATAAATGATAATATTTTAATTGAGAATATTAAAGTGACAAAAAAGAGTGAAGTAAAGGTAAGCACTTTCAATGCATCGGATATAAAACTTTTTCCGAACCCTGCAGGAGATGAATTGAGAATAGCCCAGGAGGATATGATAATTGATGTCCAGCTGTTTTCAATGGCAGGGAAGTTGTTAAGCAAAACAGAAACAGTATATGCAAAACAAGCAATTATTGATGTAAGTGCTCTTGTTAACGGGGTATATCTGGTAAGAGTAAATACTGAAAAAGGGGTTGTTTCCAAACGTTTTATAATACAGAGATAGAAGCATATTATCTGTCTCTTGTTATTGAAAAATATGCTACATAAACTTGTATTGTATGCTTATATTATAGCATTTGTAAGTGGTTGTAACAAACCGGGGCACTTTGAAGTTTCAGATTTGAAGTGCGAGCATCTTATAAATCCTGTAGGAATTGATACTTCTGTCCCACGTCTTTCATGGAAATTGCAAAGCGGGGAGGATAATGTGTATCAAACTGCATACGAAATAGTTGTAAGTACAGAAATATCAGATATTAACAAAGGCGATGGAATTATCTGGGAAAGCGGAAAGGTCCTTTCCGATGCTATGCTTGTAGATTTTGGGGGAGATCATCTTAAGTCAAACACGAAATATTATTGGACAGTCAGGGTCTGGAATCAACAGAACGATGTCAGTGCCTGTTCAGAAGTTTCATCGTTTGTAACAGGAATGATGAAAACCGGCTGGCATGGTGATTGGATCTCGGATTCAGAAGATATAGATAGAAAACCTGCGCCCCTCTTCCGCAGGAGGATCATCATAAACAGGAAGGTGAAATCTGCAAGGGCTTATATAGTAGCAGGCGGACTCTATGAATTGTATTTGAATGAAAAAAGGTTGGGGGATGCCTGTTTACAACCTGCCTATACACGTTATGACAAGAGAGTTCTTTACAACACTTATGACATTACAGAAGAGATAAGAAAAGGAGACAATGTTGTTGGGGTTATATTAGGGAACGGATGGTATAACCATCAGGCTGTTGCTGTATGGGATTTCCATAAAGCTCCGTGGCGTGCACATCCAAAGTTCAAAATGGATATACTCATTGATTTTGCAGATGGTTCTCAAGAGGTTATTGCCACCTCAAACGATTGGAAATATAGTACAGGAGATATAGTTCTTAATAGTATTTATTCGGGAGAATGGCATGATCATAATCTGAAAAAGGATGGATGGTTAAAGTTCGATTATAACGATAAAGATTGGGGGAATGCAATCAAAGTAGAAGCTCCAACAGATCATGTAGTATCGGAAATGATGCCTCCTATTCGTATATCAGATATAATCGAACCAAGGAGAGTTACCAGGTTTAATGACAGTACTTATCTGATTGATTTTGGCAGGAATATTTCAGGGGTAACCGAACTTAGAATCAAAGGGGAAAAAGGGACCGTTGTTAACCTGCAACATGGTGAGCGATTAAAAGATAATAGGGAAGAACTGGAAATGGCTGCTTTGGAATATTGGTACAGATCAGAGGAGGAAATGGGTGATTTCCAAACAGATACATACATATTGAGAGGAGATAATGATGAGAGTTTCATGCCAAGGTTTAACTATAAAGGATTTCAGTATGTAGTACTAAAAAGCAGTAAACCTTTGCAGGAGGCTAATTTTGATTTAACTGCTTACTTTATGCATAGCGATGTGGAACCCCGCGGTCGTATTATAACATCCGACACATTGCTTACTCGGATATGGAAGGCTACTAACAATTCCTATTTATCCAATTTATTCGGGTATCCTACAGATTGTCCGCAAAGGGAAAAGAATGGGTGGACAGCCGATGCCCATAGTGCAATAGAGACCGGATTATTTAATTTTGATGGGATTAAAGTCTATGAGAAATGGTTGGATGACCATCGTGATGCACAAAAACCAGACGGGACCCTGCCGGCAATTATTCCTACAGCCGAATGGGGATACACATGGGGAAATGGTATTGACTGGACCAGTTCTCTCATTCTGATTCCATGGAATGTGTATAAGTTTTATGGAGATAAACGTATCCTGGAGGAGAATTTCGAACCTATTAAGCTCTTCATGAGCAAAATGAATGCAATTGCAAAAGACCATCTTATTCATGATGGGTTGGGAGATTGGGTACCTGTAAAAACCCAGTCCAATATCGAGTTTACATCTTCAGTATTTTATTATACTGATGCATTAATAGTCTCAAAAATAGCTGGGTTACTAGGGGAAGGTAAAGATGAGGAAGCATATAAACTGCTTGCCGATGAGATAAAGGCTGCAATTAACAATAAATTCTTTGATGAAGAAAAAGGCATATATGCTTCAGGTTCACAAACAGAATTGAGTATGGCACTGTTTTGGGGAATCGTTTCAGAAAAGGATAAGCAAAGAGTTGCAGATAATCTGGCCGAAGCGGTTTATAATTCAGGAGAGAAGATTGATGTGGGTCTATTCGGTTCAAAATCACTTTTACATGCATTAAGCGAAAACGGATATGCTGATCTGGCTTACAAATTAGCATCAGCAACAGAGTTTCCGTCATGGGGTTACTGGATTGCTAACGGGGCAACTACTTTGTATGAGCATTGGGATTTGTCACATGTTGACGAAATGTCTTTAAACCATATCATGTTTGGTGAAATTAGTGCATGGTATTATAACACATTAGGAGGGATTAATATTGACGAACGAAATCCCGGATTTAAGAACATTAAACTGGAGCCGCATTTTGTCGATGGTTTAAATGATATTATGGTTTCTCATCAAGGTCCTTATGGTGAAATCGTATCTCAATGGGAAAAAGAGGGAAAGCAGGTAAAATATTCTGTTGTAATTCCTCCTAATAGTACAGCAGAGTTGAGTTTCGATTCAAATGTAGAAAAGGTTCAAAAGATAGATGGCAAGGTCGTAAACAGTTTTAATCCTGAATTGAGGTCGGGAAAGCATGAGTTTATACTCTCGTTATACAGGTAATAGCTACCAACAGGCAGATATGAAAAGAATAGTCACATTATTATTAGCAATAGCATTGTCTTACCTGTCATTCTCTCAGAGTAATACAAGTAATGAAACAGAGGCCAGGAAGGTAATGGATTTTCCTTTTATTTTCGGCGCCCAATACTACCGTGCTCCAACTCCCGCTCAAGAATACTGGGAGTCGGATATGAAACACTTTGCAGAACTTGGTTTTACCGATATCAAGTTCTGGCTCCAATGGCGTTGGAGCCACAGAGGGGGAGACGAATATTACTTCGAAGACCTGGATGAACTAATTGAGATTGCCGGTAAAAATAGTCTCAGGGTTACAATTAATGCCATATTCGATGTCGCTCCAATCTGGTTATATGAGAAATACCCCGATGCAAAACAGGTAATGAACAATGGGACGGTAATAGAGCCTTATGTTGTGGCTCACCGTCAGATTGGAGGGCATCCAGGCCCTTGTTATAATCATCCCGGAGCGTTAAAAGAGCGCCAGAAGTTTTTCAAAGAAGCAATAAACCATTTAAAGAAACACGAAAGTCTTGTGATGTGGGATGTTTGGAACGAGCCCGAATTATCGTTCCCCCAACGTGACGGTAAGATTGAAGAGCTTGCCTGCTATTGTGACCACTGCAAAAACGGCTTCCACAACTGGCTTGAAGAAAAATACGGCAATATTGATTCGTTAAATACCATTTGGGGAAGAAACTACGATAATTGGGAACAGGTAGAATTGCCAAGAAGTACGCTTGTAGTAAAGGACTTTATCGACTGGAGAGAATTCCACGGGGCAACTATGCTGAAAGAAGCCAGGTGGCGTTTGGACATGACAAAGGGACTCGACCCCGAAAGGATATCATACCTTCATGTGGTCCCCAACACCACCCAGCCGTTTAATGCAGTAACAACCTGCATGGACGATTTTGAGGTGTCGGGAGAGTGTGATGTGTTTGCAGCGACAATGAACAACGGGCCTTATTTTACTCCGCAGGTGGTATCGGCAGCCAAGGGAAAAGTGTGTTACAATGTTGAGAGCCACATTAACGGTGGAAACATCTCTATGCACCAGTCGGTAATTACCCTAAACGATTTGCTGAACGACTTTCTTCCACAAATAGGAATGGGAATCAAAGGGTTTATGTTCTGGCAGTTCCGCCCCGAAGTATTGGGACAGGAGTCACCAGCGTGGGGGCTTACAAACTTAGATGGTACAGACAGGGTAGTTACCAGGGCAGCAGAAAAATTCTGGGAAACCATAAGGCCCTATTCAGAAGAGTTAATGAAGTCGAATCCGAATATGCCAGAGGTAGCCATCTGGAAAAGCCAGAAAAACGAAATATTCCATTATTGTGAGCATGGAAATTTTACCTCACTGGCAAATTCAATCAATGCTTATTCTGATTTTTTATACAACCACAGTTACAACTTCCAATATGTGAACAGCGAAATGTTAAACGATTTGGACGGAATTAAAGTGTTGATACTGCCATCTGCTTATTATTTAACAAAACAGGAAGCCGATGCCATCGACAGCTGGGTGCAAAACGGGGGAGTTTTGTTAAGTGAAGCACATCTTGGTGCTTACAGCGACGATAATGGGCGCCACAGCTACAATATCCCCGGCTTTGGGTTGGATAAAAAGTGGGGGATAGAAGAGGTTGAATCCACATCGACTTTCCGCCTGAAATTAACACAAAAAGATGAGGTCAACCTACAAATAGCGCCAGATGTGGTTAAAATGTTAAAGGATTTTGGCACCACAGGTGGCCAGTACGTGCCGGTTGCAATGGATGACGGTTCTGTACTTTGGGGGGCATTCCGTTTTGCCAAAATCAATGCGCCAGGTGCCGAGAATTTAGGCTCTTTTAGTAATGATTATCCTACAATAATTTCCAAAAACATCGGGAAAGGCAAGGTATATTACTGCGGGACAAATATTGGCGAGGGAAGTAAACATGATGCATCAGGCTTCAACAGGTTTTTGGCCAATATCCTGGAGTCGGCAAAAGTTCAGCCCGAAATGCATTCAAAAACCCCCTATGTGTGGGTGAAAACGCTTTCGAAAAATGAAGAAATTGAATTTCTGGTAGTTAGAAACATGGGCAGGGAAGATTCTCCTGTCCAGTTAGACTTCGAAGGAAAAGCCAAAGGTTTGTTCAGCGGGTTAATTATCGAGCCCGGGGAAAGATACAATTTAGAGAAGGGTTTTTGCGACTTGTTTGTCGTTGAATAGGAAATAGAAGTATACTTAACTTTGCAAAAAAAATACGTCATGAAACTAATTATTGAAACCAGATCGATAGTCATACTGCTTTTTTCGGCTTTGATAATAATAAGTACTATTTCAGGATGTCACAGGGATGATCCTGATCCTGACCCTGAAGTAGTAATCCCACGTACATTATGGCTTTGCCCAATGCCCTTTGATCAGGAGATAAATCCCGCTGTAAACCCTGAGCAATACATTGTCTCCGATTATGTTCCAACTATGACAGATCCGGACAGTTATTATCCGGAAGTGTTTAAATCTACCAAAGTGCTGAAATTATACATCGTGACCCTGATGTTTATAGGTGACGAAGATCTTAAAAAGTTGGTTGATTTTGCAAATGACAATGACCTTGAAATAGCAGTTGAGATAGGAGGCATCAGAATGATGGTTGGCCATGTGTCAAATGACCAAATTGGAGAAAAGTCGGCTGAGTATGAATTTGGGTTCCTTAACAGAATTCTTGAGGCAGGAGGTGAGGTAAACTATATAACTACCGACCACTCTATGGCGCATTATTTAACAGGCCGTAACCATGATCTCGACGACATGTCCCATGAGGAGATCATAGAGCAAATGATGATTTACTTTACATACATGCAGGAACGAATGACGGGCCTGAAAGTAGGGGCGATTGAGTCGCTTGGTTTCTTCTGGGTGCTGGGTGACCGGCAATATTATGCAACAGATGCTTCTCTCAGCAGGTTAGACTTTGAAACCTATTTTGACATGTACCTGTCAGTAGCAGAACAAAACGGAGTTGTTTTAGACCATTTCCATATCGACTTTGGGATGCATGATGTGGAATACGACAATGGATATGGAAGGATACTTGCCGTAGAGGACTACGTCATGTCGAATGGTGTTCATTCCGGATTTATTGCCACAAATGCTTTCCATTTGGGCACCAATTTGGCTCACAGCGACGATCCTGAAGCTGCAGCTGCCTCATCAGCAACGCGTACAGTCAGGTATTTTGATAATTATATAAAAGCGGGTGGAAAATCAGACTACTTTGTTTTTCAGCGCTGGCATCCTTATCCTTTAACCATGGGCTCTTACGATGAACCTTTTACCCAGATGGGAATCTTCCATTCAGTTCTTACAAGTAGTTGGTTCCCGGAAGATAGCAAAGACAGTATTTAAACTACAACGCTTCCTTTACGATCGCGGATTCGGAAACCAGCATTATTACCCGGGAGAATTACACAGACTTTCTTTCAGCTAAGACTACCCTCGAGCTGGATGGGTTCCGGCACCGGGTGCAGTTCGAAAAGGTGGTCAAACTGGACCAGGGCGAAGAGCTGATCCTGGAGTATTAGAAAATTAGGCTATATTTGATACCCTCAAATTTAACCTGAAACCCTTTCATATGCGATCCCTTCTCTATGCAATTCCGACCCTTCTGTTTTTAATATTCACTCCAGCACTCTCAGCTCAGACCTCTATCGAACTGGATAATGATACCCTGCACCTGAAACTGGACCTGACGCGGGGAGGTGCGATCAACTATATCTCCAAATCAGGAACCACCCGTAATATAGTGAACATCCATGACGAGGGCCGCTATATACAACAATCTTATTATGCCGGACGAAGCCTTGACCGGACCGCCGATGGTCAGAATCCCAATTGGTCACCCTGGTCATGGAATCCTATCCAGGTGGGGGACTCCTACAGGAACCGGGCCGAGATTCTTGAATCCAGCAAGGAGGGTAATACCCTTTATGTGAAATGCATCCCCATGCTCTGGG
Organism: Bacteroidota bacterium; assembly: GCA_039714775.1. Taxonomy (GTDB): domain Bacteria; phylum Bacteroidota; class Bacteroidia; order Bacteroidales. Next base: position 22,695 of record JBDLIQ010000009.1, on the reverse strand, counting down.
ATATGAACAACATGCCGGCCGAGGCAGAGATGGAGCAGTGGACCACCCTGGAGGGAAATGTGCTTAAAGTACGAAACAGGCTCACATGCCACCGCACCGATGATCTTTACGGGGAGGGACTCTCCAACCACCAGGAGCTTCCTGCAGTTTATCCCATATCCTCGCTGAGCAATCTCTATTCTTATTTCGGGGCACTGCCCTTTACTGGTGCCCCCCTCTCCAATCCGGTGGTGGAACATCTGGAGGATGGGTTCTGGGGCAGGTATATAGGGGGAATGGTTACCGAGAGCTGGATGGCATTTGTGGATAACGACCAATGGGGAATGGGGGTCTATACCCCGATTACCACCGATTTCCTTGCTGGGATGGCAGGGAATCCCGGCGGGGAAGCCCTCAGCGGCAGTACCTCCTATATGGCACCCGTCAAGACAGAAGCGCTCTATAAGAACAGCGTTTATGAGTATGAGTATTACCTGGTGGTGGGCAGCCTGAACCAGATTCGTTCTGAGATCTATGCCATTAAGGGTGTACAGGCTAAGGCATGGGAGTTTGCTGATGATCTTGAGGGATGGAGCGAGAATCCCCGGGGAGGTACGGTGGCACAATCGGAGGGAAACCTCAGCTTTACAGTTACCGGAGCGGACCCTTCTGTAAATAAGATGGTGGGGTCATGGAGTTCAGACAACCTACACTATCTCTGGCTAAGGGTTAAGAATGAGACAGCCGGGGACCAGGGGTGGTTGGAATTCTTCTCCGAAACAGGCGACTCTTCTTTGCTCTCTGTTCCATTAACTTCCAATGATGCCGAATTCAGGGATATTTTTGTGGATCTGGATGCCACCGGTCTATGGCCCTCTGCAACTCCCGTTACCAGGTTTCGCCTTCATCCGGTAACAGGGAATCACCCGGGTGAGGTGAACATCGATTTTATCCGTTTTCTGGTGAGCAAGATAGAGCTGAGAAGTGCAGGGGGTGTTGAGACAATCGAAGGAATAGGGGAGTCTTTGCAGTTGCATGCTGTAGCTTTGCCATCGGAAGCGGGTGCGGATGTGGAGTGGTCGGTGGACAATGCGTCCATTGCCACCATCAGTGCCGGTGGGCTTCTCACTGCGGTGGCGGAGGGCGTGGTTACAGTGACCGCAACGGCAAAAGATGGATCGGGAGATATGGGGACCCTGCAGATTGGTATTGAGGATACAGGTCAGAAAAACAGCTGGGAGTTTGAATCTGATACGGAAGGATGGGGAGATCCTGACCAAAGCAACGGGACCAACAGTGCATCTGTCGATGCCATGGGAGGTGATCTGGTTATCAATTGTACAGGTCTGGATCCCTATGTATACAGTCCAGTTTTTTCACCCCGCTGGCAGGTAGGGGACCTGAGGTACCTGCACATCAGGTACAAGAACGAGACCAGTGATCCCAGCGGTGAACTGTTCATGTGGCTTCCGGGACAGATCCAGGCGGTGATGTTTCCGGTGAAGACCAACATGGCTGACTACAGTGATCTCTATGTGGATATGACCGATGCCAACTGGAGTGCGGCTTTTACAGATGAGTGGGAAGCCAGCACCGAGATCGATTTTTTTCGTTTAGATCCCATCGCTGCCAATGGAGGACAGACAGGCGCCTTCCGGGTCGATTTTATCCGTTTTTCGGCCGATCCGCCACCCATGGAGTCCTTTGCCATAGAGGGGAAGGACGGAAGAGACAGTGTGGGTATCGGACAGGTGCTGCAGATGGTGGTGGGGGAGCGGGAGCCCGCCATGGCTGATAACCCGGTAAGCTGGTCGGTGGACGATGAATCCATAGCCACCATCGATCCTGTTACCGGTGTGCTTACAGGAGTGGCCCTGGGTAATGTGACGGTGACTGCCGTATCACAGGTGGATGGCTCCATCACTGCCTCCACGGTCATCAGGGTGATCCAGGGCCAGATGGTGGAGTCTGTTACAGTGAGCAGCGATTTGGATGAGATTGTTGATGTGGAGGGGAGCACCATGCAGATGACGGCTACAGTATTACCGGCCGATGCCACCAATATGGAGGTGGTCTGGTCGGTGAGTCCCGAAGGATTTGCCACGATTGACCAGACCGGCCTGTTGACCACAGTGAGCGATGGTGTGGTGACAGTTACAGCTTCCTCTACCGACGGATCGGGGGTAAGCGGAAGCAAAGATATCTCTGTGACCATTTTCATTCAGGTGATCTACCTGCGGATACAGTGTGAATCCAATGAGATCAGGGGGCTGGGCAATACAATGCTGATGACAGTAACAGTTGCACCCAACAATGCCACCGATCAGACCGTTACCTGGTCAGTCGATGATGAGGTTGTGGCTACTATTGACCAGACAGGAGTGCTTACTGCTCTAACGGAAGGGGAGGTTGAGGTGACGGCTACTGCCAATGACGGTTCCGGGAAGCATGTAAACAAGCGCATAACGGTAGTGGATAATACTGCTGTGGGTAGCAATTTTGCCGGGAATCTGAAGCTCTACCCGAACCCAGCCAGCACCACCCTCTATATTGACAATGCCTCACAGATAGCGCGTGTGGCTGTTGTGGATATCACCGGACAGGTGATCATAAGTGTCAGAAACAATGGTGGGGCAAAGCTGAGGATCGATACAGGATCGCTTGCTTCAGGATTTTATCTGATACGTGCTACCTCTGTTGAAGGTGATGTAACTAACCACACCTTCATCAGGAGATAGGCTACAACACTTCATTTACGATCTCCGGTATGGGAGGTTCTTCGGGGATCACCATGGGGAGCCCCAGGGGGCTGGGAGGGCCGAAGATTGCTTTGCCAATTTCGCGATGGAGCTGTAATACATCCTGCGGAGGGCCGTCGAGGGTAATTCCTGTAATATTCTCTGATGTCTGTACAAATCCGTACTGGAACCACAAAAGGCCGGTGCATTTGGGCTGTGTCATGGCTACCATATAGTACCAGAGACTCACATCCCTGGTGGGGAATTGTTTTCCTCCTTTCCCTTCCAGGGATCCGAAAGCATCACCCACCATCAGGAAGGGCCTGTCCCATTTGTTCGCCCACTCCAGTCCAAGCGCCAGACGAGACCGGTACCACCTTTCAAAATCTGCAGGTGCATGCTCCCTTGCTTCATTCATCAAAACATAGGGATCGATCATCAACAGGTCATAGTTGGAGGGGGGAACCACATCGAGCGACTCCTCGTTGATGATGGCGTAGCAGGTGGTCACCTTTACAGAGGGAAACACCTTTTTAAACTCTGTAATGTACTTCTCCATCACCTCCGGTCCCGGCTTATGGTTCAGGTCGGGTTCATCCCAGAAATAGAAGTAATCGAGCATGTTGATTTGTGGCACCCTCTTTTTCAGGAACTTCAGTGTTTTTTTGTAGTTCTCAAATTTATCGAAACGAATCAGTGGGTAGAAGGGCGCTTCGGCCACGGTTACGTAGTCCATGGACTCGAGTAGTTCGATCCGCCTTCCCATCTCATCAAAGATGTCCGGATCCATTTTCTCCATCTGGCCGTTCATGATCTGGCCCACCATCTCCGGGGTGATGCGATCCATCCGAACCATGGAGAAGACCAGCATATTGGCGAATTCTCTGATTCGCATCAATTCAGAGGTATCATCCATGGCCTCGTTCTTGAAGAAGTAGCCATGGTATTGAAAGCGCGTGGTGTCAATCAGGCTCCTGACCGGGCCCTGTTCCATGCTTTGTGCACCGGCCTGTGCCAGGAGCACGAGCAGGGCAGCGCCAAATACAATCGTTTTTTTCACCTTAAATGGGTATTAAAGATTCTCTGGATCGATGGTTTCAAATTCGGATCTCATCCGCTCGTGCCATGCCTCCACGGTCGCCTCCACGAAGTAGACACGGGTTATGGCTGAGCCTGTTTCACCCGGTTCCAGCGCACCAAAAGTGGGAGAGCTGTGGATGCAGGAGTACTCCCGGTTCTGAAAGGTGTAGAGCACCGGTTTTGAGGCCACAGCCACCATGTGCTTCCCGTCCCTGGCCTGGATGGCGAACCACCCTTCAATGGCCACATCTTCCGGTGTGGATTGAAAAGCTGCGACGAAGGGGATATCCTTTCCGGCCGGTGCCCCTTCCACGTTATATAGCTGTAAGGAGGGGCGGGGACCGAATACACGAGGGATCTCGATCAGGCGCTTAAATTCACCGCTGCTGCGGACCCAGTGTCTTTTGCAGTCATGGTCGCGCACCGAAGGAGCATAACGGTTACTGAAACAGTTGAATGCCTGGGTCTCCTTCCACGATTCGTTGCTCTTATTGGTCAGGTGGATGATGAAATCCACATAATCCTCTCCAAGCTTCATATCCACCGTATATTCGATCTCTCCTTCTACCCAGCCGCGGCCCGACCAGTTGCCGTCTGCCTCTTCCTGCCACGTGAACTGTATGATATCAAACCAGCGGGATCTGTCGGTGGGTCCAATGCTTTCGGGTACTTTCATCTCGAAAACATCTCCTTCAAAGCCCGGTACATTGCTGAGCAGCAGCTGCATCTCATCTTTTACTGTTTCAACCTTTATTTTAGCCATTATTCACCTCCTTTACACATCTAAATCCGTAAAACGCTAATTGATTCTGAAAGGCCCCGGTATATCCGCGGGCTGCTGACCTAAGATCAATAATCTCGGTAGTGATCCAGGCTCCCCCTTTAATAAAGGCTGTATATTTTACAGCCCGGTCTATCAAAGGTGCATCTTCCGGACCATCTGCGCACCACTCCATTACATTCCCCGACATATCCATTACGCCGTAGGGGCTGGCTCCTTTGGGGTGGGCATCAACAGGATCGGTGGTAATGCCATCCCCGCCCTGGCGGTTCCAGCAAAGGGCCTCCGGATCGAACTCATCGCCCCAGGGAAACATACGGCCGTCTGTTCCCCGGGCTGCCTTCTCCCATTCAGCTTCGGTAGGAAGCCGCTTCTCTGCCCACACGGCATACGCCTCACTATCCGGCTTTTGTACAAATGTTACAGGGTGGTTCAGGATCTCTTCAGAGGGTCCCGTTTCACTCCAGTGTTTTGGGAATGCATAACCGGTTTCCATGCAGAAAGCCTGGTACTGCTTATTGGTCACCGGGTATCGGTCTATCTGGTATTCAGGAAGCTCAACCGACTTTTGTGGAGATTCGCTGCTGATCCACGAAGGGTGGTACCCATATTGAAGAGCAAGCTCCTGCACCTGTTCAGGGGTGGTCCCCATCAGGAACTTCCCTGCAGGGATGGTCACCATTTCAGACAGATCACTGCTCCGGGTGCATGCGCTACTGATCCCAGGAAGCCCCAGAACCAGGGCTCCGCCTGTACCGGCCAGTACATTTGAAATGAAGTTTCTTCTTTTCATTTTATCTCTGTTAACCTAGGGTGCATAAATGGTTATGTGTAGATAATCAGCTTGTTAAAGTTTCATCACTGTATGGGAAGCCCGGCTCCCGTTCCCTGTGGTCAGCCTGAAAAAATAGATTCCGGGGCCCATCTTGTTTCCGCTGGCATCATCTCCATTCCATTGAAAACGGTGTGTGCCGGTGGTGGAAAACTGTTCCCTTATGTTCCTTACCTCCTGTCCCATGTTGTTATAGACTGAAAGGTTTACCTTGCCAGGACTGGAGAGATGGAACTCCATGGTGATATATTCGCTGAAGGGGTTGGGGTAAGTGGTGGTATGGGAAATTGTTCTGCCGGGAATCCCGGTTGCGATTTCCGGGTAGAGTTGGGATTGGGGTATGACCTCCCTTTCCAGGGTGGCACTGCTCCACTCCAGGCGGATGGAAGCATCACCCTGGTATTCACCAAAATCGACCTGTATGGGCACTTTTTGTCCAGCTTCCATGGTGACGGTAGCATTCAGTGTCTCACCTGCATGACTGGTTGACCAGCCATCGATCAGCAGTTCCCCATTGATCCAGAGTCTGGAGATATCGCTGGAAGTCAGGTAGAAGGTGTACTCCTCGGAAAAGAGGGGCTCTGCCTTTCCCTGCCAGCGGGCATTCCAGAAATCTGCAGGTGCATCGCACCCGGGAGAACCGCTCCATGTGGTATCCACCACCGGGACCACCGCAGCGCAGAGAGAATCCACGAACCATCCGCGACCCCCGGCTTTGGCGGTCCAGATGCTTCTCCAGAGTCCCTCCCCGTTGCCTGGATAGGCCAGGTTCTCACCACTGAATTCCATCCTGTCCAGCGAGAGTCCTGGGGAGGTTTTTACAATCCTGAGCTGAAGGGTATGTGTGCCTTTAGGTAGCACCAGAAGGTCACTGGACATGTCGTAAACACTGCTATCCCCGGTGGCAGGAAGAGCGATGGTGTCCGTTTTTGCTTTTCCGTCCACCAGCATAATCACCCGGGCTGTACCGGATTCCAGTGCATAGTGGAGGTTGAGCCAGTAACTACCAGAGAGTTCAAGTTTTACCGTATATTCCATCCATTCGCCATCTTCAATCCAGTTTACAGCATATGCATCTTCTTCGTCCAGTTGGATAATGTCGACCTCCTCATCCGGGCGATAGACTGCTCCCTGGTTAGCCGGATCACTATCGAAATAGGAGTGGCCCTGGCCGCCATAATCAAAATCTTCGCACTCCACGGTGCCTGGAAGGGCGATGGCCTTGTAAGCCGTCTGGTCTACTATGGGCCGGGTATTGTACACAAAGTTCCATCTTCCGCCCGGGGCTGCATCCCCGTTTTCATAGAAGTCCATGATATTGCCCTCTTCCTGCATGTTGTCGCTCCACTTGAACTCGAAGTTCACGCGGGAAAGGTCATTCATGCCCAGGGAGCTCCCCGGTATCTTAAGCTCCAGAATCTTACCGCTGATTGTAAACTCCACCGAATCGGCCCCGGTCCATACCCAGTCACCGCCAACATTTCGTTCCAGCAGTGCCTTTGTGCCCGGACTTACCCTGTTGACCATATAGTCGTATCCTTCCCAGCCGCTTGATTTATCCCGGTCAGTATCGATAAAGAGGCGCATCCATCCCGGGTCGGATGACGAAGTCAGGTTGTCGGCCGTTTCTACATAGAAATAGAGGAACTCCTGGTCTCTGGCCACTTTGGCAAGTACAATATCATTCCGGCCGGTGGTGTTGGTATAGATCAGGCTCTGTCCGTGTCCCCTGTGGTTTCGTTCCATCGTATTTCCCCGGTAGTGCCAGAATTCGGGCAGTACCCCCTCCCAGCTGCCAGGAGTGCCAATCTGAATACTTATCTCTTTTGAGACACTGTCTGTTTTTGCCATCCCTTTAAATCTCCTTACCTTATCGACCAGCTGATTGTAGTAGACATCTCCATAGCGTCCCCATGCTTTGACCGGTTCAATATCGCGGCTCCGGTCGGCATCAAATCCATCGGGGAACCCGTTTTCCACTTGTGGGCCTCCCTGGCATCCCGCCCAATCTTTATATCGTCCGAAGATCCATTCGTTCCATCCGGTGATCCATACCAGCTCCGGGTCAATTTCATAGGCGCGGTCCCACTGCTCTTCAAAGTTGGCCCCCCACAGGTAGGCGCTGTCCCGGGTGTCGAATCCGTTCAGTTTGCTATAGCTCCTTCCGTAGGCACCGGGGGAATTAAATGAGGCACAATTGCCTCCGCTGACATCGTTGGCATTCTGCGCAATACCGACCGTTACCTGTTCGTATCCTGTGGAGGCATTTCCATTAAAACCGTGCTGAGGATAGGACTCCAGCCACCCCCAGTGATCGGGGCGGGTGGGACCCGAGGTGTAACCGGGTTGCCCGGGTCGGAAAGTGAACAAATCCTTCATGGCAGTCAATGCACCCTGGTCCAAATTTCCCTCCAGGAGCTGTATCGGTACATGTGTGGTCCAGTCGCCAAAGGTGAGGTAGGTCCACTCCTCTCCTTCAAATTTTATCCTCACCTCATAATCACCCCCAACGGGAGTGCCATTGAAATAGCTAACCGTTGAATCGGTGTCTTCCACATATTTCCACAACCCCACGGTCTCTTCGGCTTCATTTAGTTCCCACACATATTCGCCGGCAGGAAGCGTGCCACACTCCAGGTTCAGCAGACTGTTATCGGCATAATCAATAAATCGGTGTGTGACAAGGGGTTCCTGCGATATCGAGGTGCGATAGTTCTCCTTCCACTGGTAGAGTGACATGGTGAGGCTCCCGATGTTGTTGGACCAGCTTGGACAGTTTACATCGATATTGGTAAACGGTTTATATGCAGTGAACCTGAACCCTGCTGCATCGGCGGGAGTGACACTGTTCAGCATCTCCGGGTAGGCCATAATCAGCGGTTTTCCTTTCCATTGGAACCAGAGATCCTCATAGAGTCCCTGTCCGTACAGATCGGTATAGAGCTCATAGATCGCCTCCAGTGCGCCCGGGGTGGGACCAAAAGGGAGCAGGAAAGCAATATGGGGCGTCTTCACGCCATCTTTCCGTGCCTGTTCCCACACCTCCAGCAATTTCATATAGGAGCTTTTCCAGGTTATGTTCTGGTTGGTGGCATCAAAGAAGACTGCGTCGACTCCCGCATCGGCCAGCATCTCGCCATGTTTTCTTAGCACCCACTCATCGGTTGTGCGGTAGTAGCCAAACAGGGGCTCATCCCAGAAAAAAACATCGCCGATGGTTTCATTCCAGGCCGGATGCTCATAATCGGGCAGGGCATCGGGATGGATTTCCAGGAATTCTGTCAGGTTGGTGAAATTTGATTCGGCCAGGTTGTCGGTGTGCCAGGTATGGTAAAAAATGCCGATGTATTTTTCCTCATTGGTTTTGCCAGTCTCATACCAGTTGGGCGTTGTGCGCCCCAGTGCATCGGTCATCGACCACTGGTCTGAATTGACCTTCCAGTTGGTAGAAGGCTCAGTAGTGCATGTGTCGCAGACAACAATCCCCGGTGTGGCCAGCAGGGTAATGCCCTGTGCTTCGATCCTGATCTTTGTGATGGTCCGGTAGCTTACCAGTGTCTCTCCAATGGAGATTGGCAGGCCCTCTTCATCCAGATCCAGGGGGGCACTGCTGAAATAGTATTTTTCCATCGTCTCATTGATCCCGGATATTATCTTCAACTCGATGTCAAAGACCGAACTGCTCCTGTTGATAAATCCGAAGCTGTAGGAGGGTTCGCCCTTACCATCCGCTGCAGGCTGACCAGTGGTCAGGATATCAATCTCATCACTGTATTGTTCCAGCTGATAGACCACCGAGCTCTCCGGAAAATAGTTGCTGAAGGTGTTCCATTTGAGGTAGTTGTCATTAGCTACCCAAGGCATCTGAGCTGCAAATGTTTTTAGTGTTTCCAGTGTATCGGTGACCGCTGTGGACTCTGTTTTTTGCGGGTCCAGGGTAACAGGTATACTCAGGGGGGCTGTGGGGATGGTGATTCGCATTTTGGTTAACCAGTCCATCGGCTTGTTTTCCGGATCAATGTACTGCTCCAGCTCCCGCATGTCAATCACATTGTAATTCTCAGCCTTCAGGTAGGCAACGATATCCCGGAAAACAGCCTCCGGCAGGGTACATTCGGGATGGCCGTTATCGGGAACGCCATGGAATTGAAAAATGGCAGCCTTTCCGTCTTTCGCCTTCTCTGCGATCTTCCTGAAGTCATCCACGGTCCATGTAGTTACAGAGAGGCCTGTTGAGGGAACCAGCAGGGGGTCATTTACTACAGGGTCATAGAGCGGACCGGCACCTATAACCGTTGGTTCACACATCTCACCCGGGAAGGGGCCCCTGCGTGCAAATTTATAGCCGCGGTCTCTCAGCACCCCGATGGTCTCCGGTCCGGTGTGGTTCCCGGGCCAGCTGAAACTGACTGGTTTGGGTACGCCCACTTCGGCCAGTTTATCTTCCACCTTCTTTATTTCGTCAACCGCGATCTGTGCGGCATTTGCATCATGAAGGGCCACATGATTCCAGGAGTGGTTCCCTACCTCAAATCCCAGGTTATGCAGCTCTGCAATCTCCTCCCATGACAGGAAGTTGGCTACATCGTCCCTCCATGCCTGACATACAAAGAATGTGGCTCCGAAACCGTTTTCCGCTAATACAGGTGCAGCAACGGTCAGGTGCGATTTTACACCGTCATCAAAAGTCAGTACCACGGTTTTATCAGGGATCTGTGCACTGCAAACAGTAACAACAGAGATAATCAGGAAAGAGAAAAGCGTTTTTTTCATTGCGAAGTCTTTTGGATATGCTAAAAAAGTCTATAAATATATAGCTATTTTACGGAAGCTTTAATCACAATATTGCGTTCACCACTGATATCGATCCATGCCCAATTTTCAGTTCCGGAACAGAATAGCGAGGCCTTCACCTTCTTACCGTTCCTGGTAACTTTCACTGATTTCGCAGCTGCAGGGAAGGGGCCCAACCTGAATTTTCCTTGATCCACAGGTGCTTCAAAGGAGAGTGTCACAATCTGCTCACCCTTTTGATAATCGGCTGACAAGTTTAGGGATAACTTGCTTAAGATCGATGTTCCATTACTGATTATTCGTACCGGCCACCCATCGATCTCCAGGCCGTTCCAATCTTTTAGTATTCTGGGCATAATGTGCAGATGGTCAGTGGAAAAATCATCGATTCCGGCCAGCAGGCTCACTGTATGTACCACCTCTATCAGCTGGTAGCCATTTCCCAGATCGCCCCAGCGGCGCCATGTGGAACCATCTTCTGAGATAATGGACCCCTCCGGTACACGGAAAGGGTGTTGCAGACCGGGTGCAAAACAGGCTTTTGCCAACCACCCCACCATTTTCTGCGCATCATCCATCTGATCCAGCAACAGGGCACTCTGGGTAATGTAGCCCTGTCCGTAACCTATTCCTGCGGTGGCTGCTCCCTGGGGTGCATTCTTCTCAAGCTGCATCAGGTAGGTCCGCTTTGTTCTATCAGCCCAATCTCCCGGCAGTTTGTTGATCACATCATAGCCCCAGTAGTCCATCCCAATGCAGAGCGGGGCCAGGGTGGAGTGGGTATAGCCAAATGCTGCATTTTTTTCGGGGTCCCAGACATCCCCCCACCGGTCTGATTCCAGGGGATAGTAAGCCATCATATTTTGATAGAGGCGGTTTGCTTCACTGCTCCATCGATCGGCTTTCATGTTGTTCTCAATACTTCCAGCCATTTCTGAATAGCTCTTCAGACCCAGATAGCAGGCAAAATCGCAAAACATACTTAGCTTATTCAGTCCCCCTTCACTCTCATTGTGAAGCAGACCGTGTTCCGAAAAAGAGAGCTCCGGATTATCCAGGCACCAGGGGATATACTCAGCGGCCTCATTGATCGCTTCCCACCTGTTTTCAATCCATGCCTGCTCTTTCCCCTGTTTTTGCCAGGCACGCCAACGTGTTAACATTAAGAAACCATGCCCGTCATTTTCCGGATTGCCAAAATCACGGCTGATCTGTTTTGTGGGCCAGCCATACCCTTTCAGCAGATCAAAATAGATATGGGGCTGGTTGGCGATTACCGTGGCATGTCCCGGAACCGGTTTCCCTCCAAGCTGCAGTTCAGGGTATGATTGCGGGAAGTACATCAGCCATTTGTCAAAATAGGCAATGGATCGGTTTACCTCCTCTGCAAAGCCCAGCTGGGTCAGTACGGTCAACCCCCTTAGCCTGGTATAGGATGTGGTATAGTATGCCCCCAGCTCGGGGGTCCACCCTGCAAAACCATCAAAGCGGTCCGCCTTGTATGCCGATTCATGAAACATGCCATCTTCACCGACCCGTTCCAGGAGTCCGGCTGCATTCTCATAGTAGATGTTGGTCATCAACTCCGCAACGGGTGTCCCGGTAAACTTGATCCGGGGTCCCGGGAAGTCCGCTGACGACAGAGACTCAGCTTCCCGGGCAATGGTGGTGTAGTTGATATCTGTATTGGATGTATAATACTTTCCTTTTAGTATTTTGATTGCGTCTAACCTGCTTTTTGGCAGCGGATTATCTGAATGAATGGTATGAGATTCCAACCACTGTTTGGTTGAATCAGGGATTGCTTTTCCTCTCTCCTCCCTGTATATTTGCTGGTCTCCACGCTCTTTTACCCCCCCGAAAGTGATTCCGTCCAGGCGGAAATAGCCGATCTTTTTTGGATGATCATAGATGGCTGCACTTTCCAGTTTTTCATCCCTTAGCGCTATTTTGATATAGTAATCATCGCCTCCGCTGTTATAGCCCTCCAGGGCATTGGCCACACAGAGTGCCTGATCAAGCGCTTTTTTTGCATCCGGATCTGATTTAAAGGGTTCGGAAGAGATCTTATAGTTGTGGTTCCACCCTACATTGTACCCGAAAATAAGCGGGATGGTATCGATCGTTCCGGAGGCATAGGTCAGTGTCAATATTCCGGCACTGTCGCCGATGAAGAAGTTCCGGTAGCTGTTTCCCCCTCCCCATGGTGGGTGGGATCTGTCCATGGAGTTGATCGCTCCGAGAATATAAAGCTCACCTGCCCGGATATTGAGCCGGTTGAACCGCTTATCAATCCACCTCTCGCCAAATGTGCTTCTGAGGTATGTATCAACCTCTTCTCCATGTTTGGCGGGCCCCACCTGGTCCTTCTCATCGTTGGGTTGCCATAAGGGATGCTGTATAAAAGGGATACCATCTATATGAATCACCTGATGGGTTGTATCCTCATTATTTGGTATCTCCGACCGAAGGAGCAGATAGCTGTTCTGCGCTATAACATGATGTGTCAGGCTGGCGGAGGTAATCAACAGGATCAGAATAATATATCTCATTATTGGGGTTGTTAAGGGTTTAATGTAGTTGAGAGGTTATTTCATTTTTAACAGGGTACAGCCGGTTCCACTCCCATTTCCTGATACCAGTCTGCAGAAATAGATGCCGGGAGCCATCTGGTTCCCGCTTTCACCGGTACCGTTCCACTTCACCTGGTGGGTACCCCCGGAATGGATCCCCCGGGAGAGGGAGCGAATCTCTCTCCCCACGCTGTCGTAGATAATGAGATCCACATTCATCGTTTCCGGCAGGCTGTATTCAATGGTGGTCTCATGCTGAAAGGGATTGGGATAACTCTTCAGGCCGGGTTCGGTTCTTTTGCCTGAAATGACCGGCTCCACGCCAATGGTACTGTATGTGCTGTATGCAAAATTCATTCTTCCTATCGGGGCGACATCACCGTTGAGATAGAAGTCCATGATGTTCCCCTCATCCTGCATGTTGTCGCTCCACTTGAACTCAAATGCCAGTTTGTCGTCCGGGGCAAGTCCAATGGATGACTTTGGTATCTTCACCTCGAGGCCCTTGCCGCTGACTGCATACTCCACCGTATCGGCGCGGGTCCATACCCAGTCGCCGCCTACATTTCGTTCCAGCAGCGCTTTTGTACCCGGACTTACCCTGTTGAGCATGTAGTCATATCCTTCCCATCCGGTAGCATGATCCCGGTCCACATCAATAAAGAGTCTCATCCAGGCCCAATCGGAAGCGGGGGTAAGCGCCTGATCCGTTTCCACATAGAAATAGACAAATCCAGTATCCCTGGCCACTTTTGCCAGCACGATATCGTTTCGCCCGGTGGTGTTTGTGTAATGGAGATGCTGGCCGGGATTATCGGGATCGAAATAACCATATCCGTCTCTGTGCTCTGTATTACCTTTAGACGCTTTGAAACCGGGTTCCACACTGTTCCATTCGTCAAAAACACCATCAATCTCAATTGTCTTCGCTTCGGAAGCTATTTGGGGTTGTTCCATTCCTTTAAACTTGCGGATGTTGGATATCATCTGGCAATAGTAATTATCTCCGTATCCGCCTTTCATCGGTTCAATATCGCGACTGTATTCATTGCTGAACTGATCAGGAAAAGCGTTGTTTACAGGTTTCCCTACCTGTGGAATTGTCTGATGAGCTTCCAGTGGAGGCCACTCCCTGTAACGACCCATTACCCATTCATTCCACCCGGTAATGAATATGATCTGGGGGTCAAGTTCCAGGGCCCGGTCCCACTGTTCCTGAAAATTATAGCCCTGTTTATACGATTCATCAGTTAGCTTACTAAAACCATCTGTAGTTGTATAGCTGCGGCCTCTGACTGTTGGACCGGCATTCATGGCTGTCAGGCCTCCCTCTTCATCAGACCAGTTTTGTGCAATACCAACAGGAACAAGTTCATAGCCATCGGCACTGTTTATATATTGATGTTGAGGGGATATTTCGAGCCATCCCCATTGATCTGAGCGTTGAGAGCCGGTATTCATGCCTGGTTGCCCGGGGCGATAGGTGAAGAAATCTCTAATCAGCTCCTTCTTCACCGGATCCATTCCACCCGGAACAGGTACATCTACATGGGTGGCACCATCACCAGTTGCTAAAGGGCTAAAAACGCCGTCAGAAACATAATGTATATGACTTACATACTCGCCAGATACAGCTGCTCCATTAAAGTAACTTATAACTCCCTCTGTATCTTCAATGTATTTCCAGATACCTACAGATTCTACAGGATCTGACAGCTCCCAGACATACTCCCCTGCAGGAAGCTGGTTGAACTCAACATCCAGATAAACATTGTCGTTAAAATTCACAAACTCTTTAACAGCAAGCGGTTCCTGAGATACTGAATTAGAATAGTTTTCGCTCCAGTTGTACAGCGACAGGGTGAAGTTCCCAATGTTATTGGCATAACTTGGGCACTGTACCCCAATTTTAGTAAAATCGGAACTTGCTGTAAATTTCTGACCTGCATTTGCAGCATCTCCCACCAGATTCAGCGATTCGGGATATGCCATGATAACAGGCTTGCCTTTCCACATAAACCACGAATCTTTATACTTATCCTTTGAATAGATATCATCGTACAGTTGTCTCAATTCTGATGCGGCAGTTACAGTGGGGCCAAAATTCAGCATAAATGCAAACTGTGGGGTGGCAACACCGTCTGCCCGCATCTCGTCCATCACCTCACCAACGGCATCATAACCTGTTTTCCAGACAAGATCAATATTTGTAGCATCGTAAAATATAACATCAACTCCGGCGGCGCCTATCATCTCAAGTTGCCGGCGTATGACCCACCTGTCCATACCGTCATAAAAATCGAACAGTGGCTCTGTCCAAAAAAACAGACCACCCTCACCACCATATGGTGCCCATAAAGGATTATCGAAATCATTCACCATTTCAGGGTGTCCATCGATAATCTTACTTAAATCAAAAGCTTTGTAATAGGGGTTTTGTGAGTGTCCCGAATGCCATGTCCAGTAGAACAGTGCCACAGTTTTGTCTTCACGAATATCTCCTACCTCATTGTAGGTTGGGAGCTTACGGTCCAGATCATCTGTTGCGGGATGGTTCAGACCCGAACTTTGTGCAAAGGTTATTGAGCAGGCAATTTGTAATGCTGCGATAATGAAAAGCTTGTTCTTTTTCATGGTTTTTATCATTTGATTTCAAACTCACCGGCTTTTTCCAGGACAATGGCATCTACAAACAGATTCCCGGGAGTGCCTGGTTTGGAGGTACCCCTGTAGACGGCTTTAATGATGTGTTCTCCTTTTTCCAGGCTGTGCATATGGCCCAGCTTAATATCTGTGACAAAATGATGCTCTTTTTTCATGTCGACAGCCACAGCCATCAGGGTGCCGTCTAGGTAAAAGTCATAGGTGCCTGCATCTGCTCGGGGATGTACGCGTGCAAACACAATAAAGTCGCCATTTTTCTCTACCTGGAAAGGGATCTCCAAGGCATCCCCTTCGCCTGCCGGGGTATAATGGAGCCCATAGCGGTTGGTCAGGTTGATATCTTCGTAGATTCCGGTATTCCCGGGTAGCTGCTCCTTCAGCACCTCATCCACCTGGATCAGCTCGAAGGGATACATCCGCTCGTGAACTGGGGGGAATCCGGAACCCTTTTTCGCCTCCCCGGTCTGGTACCAGAAGGCCACCGATGAATAGAAGTCTGGCCGCCGGTCAGTAAAAGCGTCGACCAGTGTCTGATCCTCGTAAAAGGTGTTTCCTTTGTGTTCGATGGTGAATTTCAGTGATGTGTTGAAGAAGACCGGGTCGGTCACATGCCAGCGGTAGGCGGTGATCCGGCCACCGGTATTCATCCCCTCCCAGATCGAAACTCCGTAATGGGGACGTTTGACCTGCCTGAATGCCCAGGCGTCGTTGATATAGTCTTCCGATCCGGTCCCGTGCAGAGTAGGGAGAGAGTCCCCGTCGATGTAAAACCGGTCGTCCCCCTCCCCGAACCAACCGGGCTGGCTCATGCGGACTGATAGTACCGTTCCCACATAGTGTCCCTTGCCTTCGATGTCTGCAATCAGGTAGTCTTTCCCGGGTTGCACCGGATTTTCCTGCAGGTACCGGGCATGGAAGTAGGGAATATCTTTTGGAACGGCCCTTTGCTCCCAATCCACATACCAGTAAAGCCCCATCGTATCCGTTACCGATTCATTGGTCACTGTGATCCGGGCCGATTTCCGGAAGGGCATGTTCCAGTAGCTGTTGTATGCTCTTCCAAAGGAGGATGTGGCTACCCGGGAACTGTTGACATCTACCTGCATTCCGTGGCCCGCTGCAAAGAAGTCGCCCAGAGGGACCTCCACGGCCGGGGCTTCACTCCCGTCCCAGTACATCCGGATCACAACAGATCGAGGAAATCCCCGCTCATAACCGGCAGCAGTAAACCAGATGTGTGTGATCCGTCCCGGTCCACTGAGATCGGCCAGCACCCTGGATTGTCCCGGATCGAACCTCCTGGCATCGGCATTGCCGTTCTCCCAGTCAACTGTATCATAACTGGAGGCCCTTTGTGTAATGGCCCTTTCCGGATACTCCATCGATCCGGTGGGATAAACGTCTCTCTTTTCTCTGTTGCCACAGCCTGCAAGGATGGCAATTAGCAAAGAAAGTGAAGTGATGGTTATTTGCTTCATTGTTCAGTCTCTCTGTTTTTTATTTAATCATTACCTTTTCCAGATACAGCGGTAATTAAACCGCCGGTTGGGTGCCGTATCACCGTGGAGGCAGAGTGAGATTGGATCTTTTAGCTCAGCCGGGTTATCGCTCCACTTGAAATCAAAGGTGAAGGAGTCTTTCGCGAGTCCGATCTCCTCCCTGGGAATGGCCAGCTCCAGCCGGTTCCCTTTATGCCGGTAGGAGATTGATGGCCCATCACTCCAGCTCCTCTTGTCCATATTATAATGCATCAGGAGGGTTTGCTCTTCATCCGTAATCCTGCCATTGACCAGGTAGTCGTAGCCGTACCAGCCAGTTGTGACATCCCGGTCGGCATCGATCAGCAGCAGCATCCAGTTTGGGTCCTGATGGGAGGTAAGTGCGTTGTCGGTTTCTACATAGAAAGCGATGTTTTTCCTGTTCACAGCCACCTTTCCTGTGATGATGTCATTTCGTCCCGTTGTGTCGGTGTAGTGCAGTCCGCCATAACCCGGGTGGTCGCGGTGGAACACATCGCCCCGTGTGTCACGGTACTCCACTTCGACCTTTTCCCAGTCTGCGAATTTTCCATCGATCTTCACATTCCGAATGCCTTTGAGTTCAGGAGTGGGCCGGACCCCTTTGTAGCGGCGGATGTTCTGGGCCATCTGCATGTAGTAATTGTCGGTATATCCACCCTTCATGGGATGGATGCAGCGGTTGAACTCCGCATTATACTGGTCCACGAAAATAAAAGGGTTCTCCCTTCCCAGCCAGGTAACGGTGTGGTGATCCGGGGTCATGGCTATGGATCCGTCTTTCTGGGGATAATATTTGCCGGCAGTCCATTCGTTCCAGTCATTGATGTAGAGGAATTCCGGATCAGATGCGATCGCCTCGTCCCACCGCTCCTGGAAGTAGATGCCGTATGCTGTCGGGTTGTCCACCGTATCTCCAAGCCATGGCACCAGGGTGGGCAGAGGCATATCGTACTCATCCAGGAGAGGCTGGCCCTGTGTCCGGGACCAGGTTTTGCCCACTCCCCTGGTTCCATCTCCCATATTCACAGGGTGCTGTGCAGCGGTGACTGGGGCCTCCTCCAGCCGTCCCCGGTGGGTCGAGACCAGGGAATCGGGATGCAGGGATTTGACCTCTGGATCGGCCAGGTTGTATCCGAAGCTCCAGTTGTCTTCAGTGCCCACAAAGCGCTCCCCGCCCCACTCAAAATAGCCCCACCACATGTTTCTAAGGGTGAAGAACTCCTTCACCTCGGCAGTATAATCGAGATAGAATGGTTCGGTATAGTCGGGATCTTCGTAGTGGGGGTGGCCCGGGTCGGTTTTCGCCTTTGGGTCGTAGTGGGGATTGGGGTGTTTCATGCCGCCCGGGTTGGCATCTGTAAAGGGAGTGGCATTGTAGAGCATCAGCGGTTTCCCATCCCAGTAGAACCAGAGATCGCTGAAACGCTCCTCTTTATAGATCTTATCATAAAGGTCCTGCACTACGGTGATTACCGGTCCGTTAAATGCCCAGAAAATAAACTGAGGTACCCTGTTTCCCTCCTTTTTCATCTGTTGCATGGTTGAAAATAGCACTTCCCATTCATCCCAGTACCTTGCGGCGTTGGTTACATCCATGACGAGTACATCCACACCAGCATCGGCCAGCATGGAGATGTCCTTGCGGATCACCCACTCATCCTGGCTCAAAAAATAGCCCATTTCAGGCTCCCCCCAGTGATAGGAGTAGTCTTTCCAGAGCGCATGTTCCGCATCCAGTCTTGCCCCGGGATCGGCATCCAGAATCCTGGTCACATCAGCATTGTAAGGTTTACCCGGTTTATGTTTGTCTGCTGTGTGCCAGGTGATATAAAATATACCCACCACCCGCTGCCTCTCGCCCTTCAGCGGACCCGCCGAATCGATTCCGGGCATGGTTCGGCCAAGGGCATCGGTGGCCACCCAGGTGTCGGCATAGAGATCACGGGTTCCGGCCTCCTCTTGTCGGGAAATTCCGGATAGATCCTGATCTTCTTTATCGGGGGAGGTACAGCCAAAGAGGATGGCTCCCATAATAGCAGCTATACTGAGAAACTCTTTTCTGTCCATTTTATTCTGACCGGCATGCCGGCGGGTTAAAAACTCAATATACTCCGGGGGTTCCATAGGTATACTCCAGGGCTGGATCATCCACTTCGATGATATCCAGCCAGGTATCCAGATCCCTAAGTGCAATCACCTTTGCCCCGGCCTCTTCCAGATGGTTCATGAATTGTGTGAACAGGGCTGGATCGGTATGCACCCATGGGTGGGCCACATCGGGTACCCCGTGAAACTGCAGCACCAGTGCTTTTCCCTCTTCCGCCCGGCTGATCACCGTTTTGAAGTAATCGAGGGTCCACTCCGGGTATGCATCTGCCGCGGTGGGAACCACCAGCCGGTGGTTCATCTCCGGATCAAAGAGGGGGCCATGGGCGATTTCTCCATAGGGAATTTCAGGCTGCATGCCACGACGTGCAAACCGGTAACCCATCTCCCTTATCTTTTCGACTGTTCCAGGGGCGTAATGGTTCCCGGGATAAGCAAAACTCACCGCTTGGGGAACGCCATGGGCCGCCATGGCCGAATCGACCATGGCCATGTTCTTCTCCATTCGGGCTATTGCCTCATCGCTAGCCAGCGCCTCATGGGTCCAGGTGTGGTTTCCAATCTCAAACCCCATCTTATGAATGGTTGCTACCTCTTCCCAGGTAAGGAAATTGGCTGTATCGTTCATCCAGGCATTGGTCACAAAGAAGGTGGCTCCAAACCCCTTCTCCTTAAGCAGAGGTGCCACGAAGTCCAGATGCGACTGGACCGCATCGTCAAAGGTGAGTACAACCAGTCTCTCTTTTGAGCCATTGCTGGCACAGCCGGTCATAAGGCTTACATATATACCGGTTAAGAGGAGGAGTATACCTGTTTTAATAAGGTTCTTCCAGCTTCTCATTACTCCTGTTTTGTTGTGATCTGATAGCTTCCTGAGCCAAGGTCCATGATAAATCTGCCACCTGACAGAGACCCCTCTGCACTACCTATCGGTTTTCCATCCAGGAGTACTTCTGCGGCCTCTTCAGCAGGAATATAGAGGGTGGCGGTGCTGTTGACAGGGATGGTTACTTTCCAGTCAAAGAGGCCCTCCTCCAGCTGCCATTCACTGCGAATCCAGCCGTTGGGTGACCGGTGACCGGCCTTCACATGGTCCAGTCCCCCTGCCAGGTGCGGTCTCATCACCACATGATGAAATCCGGGAACATCCGGACCAGGCTTTATTCCTGCCAGGTCCTCATAGAGCCAGATCAGGAAATCGCCCAGCAGCATCACATGGTTCCCCGAGTTCATGGCCGGATCGGCCGTGTTGCCGTTCCAGAGCTCCCAGATGGTGGTGGCTCCGTTTTCGATCATATAACCGTAGCTAGGGTAATCACGTTGTGTGTTGACCGTATAGGCCAGATCGGTCCGTCCGTACCGGGTCAGTACCCGGTTAAAGAACTCCTGTCCAATGAGGCCGGTGGTGATGTGTGCATGGTGCTCCACCTCAATCTTCTCCACCAGGTTGTCAAATACCAGCTGTTCGTACCCGGGGGGGACCAGCTCAAAAGCGAGGGCCAGGATGTTGGAGGTGGCCGAGTTGTTGGCATATTGTCCCGTTTCCGGGTTGAAGAACTCACTGTTAATGGCTGCTTTCATCTTTTCTGCAAGCCCTTTAAACCGGGCAGCATCTTCCTGTTGACCGATCAAATCTGCAAAACCCTCCATCGTTCTCAGTCTATTGTAAAAAAATGCTGATCCCAGGTATTCGCCCGGAGTGAGGCGAAGCGGGTCTTTGGTATGGATCAGATACGGATCAATGGGAGGAACGCACCAGTCCCCATACACATCCCTTGGCATCAGGTCCCGGTCCATATAATTGTTCACCATATGATCGACCCATAGTTTCATGGGGGCATAGCTCTCATGGATTATATCTATATCACCATATTGGTCATAAAGCATCTTGACAAGCTCGATGGGCGTCCCTGCCCAGGTTACATTGTCCGAATAGAAGGGCCAGTACGCCGGGCAGACATCTGAGATGCTGCCGCTCTCTTTCTGGGCATCGAAGATATCAGTGAGCCAGTTGCGATAGAGGTTCCTGATGCCGAACATGTAGGATTCACCCCTTGAACCGGCTGCCCGGTCACCCAGCCATCCCTGGCGTTCATCCCGCTGGGGGCAGTCTGTGGGGATGCTCCGGTAGTTACCCCGGATTCCCCAGATGGCATTCTTGTAGATCTGGTTGATCAGGGGCTCTGAACACTCGAAATAGCCGGTCGACTCAAGGTCGTCATGGATCACCTTGCCCTCCAGTACAGATATGTCAGGGGTTCCCGGATAGCCGGTTAGCTCCACATACCTGAATCCGTGGAACACAAAACGGGGTTCCCAGGATACAGTTCCTTCTCCCTTTGAAATATAGGTGTCGGTTACCCTTGCACCGCGGATGTTGGCCAGGTAGAGGTTGCCATCCTCCTGAAGGGTTTCCGAAAAACGTTGTTTGATCACGGTTCCTTTATCTGCTGTGACCTCCAGTTTTGTCCATCCCACCATGTTCTGGCCCATATCGAAGATAAAGACTCCCTCTTCAGGAGAGGAGACCGATACCGGTTTAATGGTCTCGGTAATCCTCATGGGTTCGGCCATCTGTGAAGAGATCACAGGGGAGGAGGGATCCACAGGTTCGGCCTCCATCCAGGAAGAATCATCATACCCGTTCTCACACCAACCGGTCAGCTCCATACGTGCATCGTAAGTCTCCCCATCGTACTCATTATTTTCCGTGATGGGTCCTTCGGTGGTGAGTTTCCAGGATGTATCGGTAACCAGTTTTGTTCCTGTACCATCTTCGTATTCGATCTCCACCTGCATCAACAGCTTGGGAAATCCATAGGTAACAGTGGGGGTGGGGGCGTTGATTCTGGGTGAGAAGTAGCGCCCGTTGCCCAGGATGACCCCTGCCGTATTTACCCCCTCTGTAACCATGTCGGTCACCTCATAGGTTACATACCAGGAGCGTTTGGGATATTCTGAGAGGGCTGGTGAGAGCACATGGTCCCCCACCTTCTCTCCATTCAGATAGAGTTCATAGGTTCCCATTCCAACAATATAGGCCATGGCCCTTTTTACCTGTTTTTCTGCACTGAACTCCTTCCTGAGGTAGCGAGCCGAGAGGGTCCGGTTCTCGATCTCAGTCTGGTCATCTCCCACTGCCCGGTCCAGTCCAATCCATGATGCTTTCCAGTCATCCGGGTTAAGCAGCCCCATGCTGAATGAAGCGGTCTCACTCCATGCTGATGGCTGGTCCTGGGAGTTCCAGACCCGTACTTTCCAGAAGACTTCCATGCCTGAACTCAGGGCTCCTCCTTCGTATCTTACCAGGTTGGATTGTCCCGATACAACTTTATCCGAATCCCAGAGATCGGCTTTATCCTCTTTCAGCAGGGAGGGAGTGGTGGCCACCAGGATCTGGCGGGCTGTCTGTTTTTCGTTCTGTACCTCCGATTCAAGGATCCACGAGAAACGGGGATTGATCCGGTCAATACCCTGGGGTGTGTTGAGTCCTTCTGTTTTTAATTCCGTGACGCCGACATCTGAGGTCGTGCTGCATGCGGTGATCACCATGAACAGGGCAATCCAAACAATCATTCTCTCTTTTTTCATAAGGGGTTTAATGTTTTAGATTCATACAGGTACTATA